>CAYXKO010000045.1:0-11768 GCA_964465435.1 uncultured Saprospiraceae bacterium
CATCCATACAGTTCAGGATGTGTATTCTTCCCTGCCTTGCCTGTTCCAGAGCTTGTTCGAGAATCTCATAGGAAAGACCATCGATTTTCATATCCATTTGCGTACCGCAAATTCCGTTGCGCGTGCCTGTTATCTTGAAGTCCATATCGCCCAAGGCGTCTTCATCTCCCAGAATATCAGACAATATGGCAATTCTGCCTTTGTCGTCGGCAATGAGTCCCATGGCTATTCCTGCTACGGAAGCCCTGATTGGCACACCTGCATCCATAAGAGACAGGGAGCCTGCGCAGACTGTTGCCATAGAAGAAGATCCATTTGACTCAAGAATGTCAGAAACGATCCTTACTGTATAGGGAAACTCAGAGGGTATCAATTTTTTAATAGACCTGCCGGCAAGGTTTGCGTGCCCGACTTCTCTGCGTCCAGGCGCTCTCAGTGGCTTCACTTCGCCCACGCAGAAGGGGGGGAAGTTGTAGTGGAGCATGAACTTTTCATTGTACAAATCCAAAGCAGTGTCCACCAGCATTTCATCGTCCTTGGTTCCCAAGGTCACCGTGGTGAGCGACTGGGTCTCTCCTCTGTTGAAAATGGCAGAACCGTGCGGAGACGGGAGACAATCCACTTCTGTCCAGATCGGCCTGACCTCATTGCTTTTTCTTCCATCCAGTCGCTGACCTGTGCTCAGGACCATATCCCTGACAACATCCTTTTTGAGTTTGTCCAGGTATTTGTCGAGCAGGGAGCCATTTTCATCCATCCACTCTTCGCCTTTTTCCAACTCAATGGCCGCCACGTAATTCTTAAAAATGGAATCAAACTTCTCTTTCCTGGTCTGCTTGTCATAGAAACCCATAGCAACCGTGCGAATGGCTTCCGTTAGATCGGCCGCAACGCGAGCCTTCAAATCCAGATCTTCCACCGGAGGCACTATTTCCCTCTTTATCAAAACCTTATCACCCAACTGAGCCGCCAGGGCGTGCTGAGCCTGACATTGCACCTTGATGGCTTCATGGCCAATTTTAATGGCCTGGATCATGTCAGCCTCGCTGCACTCATTTGCTTCCCCTTCCACCATCATCAGATTCTTCTCGGTTGCAGCAACGATGATATCCAGTTCAGCTTCTTTCATCTCTGTCCTGGAAGGATTGACCTTAAACTCGCCGTTTATTTTGGCCACCCTCACCTCTGAAATAGGACCCTCCCAATTGATATTGGAACAGCTCAATGCAGTAGAGGCTGCCAGTGCGGCAAAAGCATCCGGTGAAGTATCCTGATCCGCTGATAGCAGGTAAATAATGATCTGGGTTTCATTCATGTAACCCTCGGGGAACAAAGGACGGATCGGTCTGTCGACCAGTCTGGAAATCAGTACCTCATATTCGGACAGCTTGGTCTCCCGCCTGAAGAAATTACCGGGAATTTTACCTGCAGAGGCGAATTTTTCCTGATAATCCACGGACAGCGGGAAAAAACTTTGTCCTTCCTTGGGTTCCTTGGCAGAAACCACACTTGCAAATAATATCGTATTGCCACACCTCACAACCGCCGAACCATCAGCCTGTGTACCCAGTTTTCCTGTCTCAAGGGTCACGGTACGGCCATCCGGCAAGTTAAACGAAGTTGAAAATGGAGTCTTAAGTCCCATGTATAAAATTGGTTAATGTAAAACAAAAGCAGCTTTCACCTGCAAATCTTCGGTGATTACCCATGGAAAAAACAAAAGCAAAACCCTGAAAAAGAACAAATTACTTTCTCAGACCCAGCTGATCAATTATCTTTTTGTAACGTTCCAGATCGGTCCTGTGGAGGTAATTCAAAAGCTGTTTTCTCTTTCCGACGAGATTAAGCAAGGTCCTTTTGCAGGAATGATCCTTGCGGTTGACTCTAAGGTGATCAGAAAGGGATTGGATCCTGTAGGTAAACAAGGCAATCTGCCCTTCACTTGAACCTGTGTTGGCAGAAGAACCGCCGTACTGGTTGAAGATTTCTGCTTTTTTTTCTTTAGTTAAGTAAGCACTCATTTAATAAAAATATAAAAGTTACCAAATGTGATCGCGAAGATCAGTTTTAGCGGTGCAAAAATAGTTAAATATTTGATTATGAGAATTATTTTAATTTTATTAACTGGATTCTGTCCAAAGATCTATTGGTCCATCCTGTTTTGTTCGTTTGGCTTTCCGGAACACCGGTAGCCAAGACACCGGTAAACCTGAAATCGGCGACGCAATTCTCCTCCCGATGAATAAACCCGTATTGGGTCCAATGCGTCTACCCTTTCAAACCACATCCCCAATGTCGAATCGGTCTTTTCACGGTTGTATTTCTTGTCCAGGTTAGGTTCAGAATCAATGTACAAGGCATTCCTGCCCTCCAGAAAACACATATCAGAATGCCACATTGAAAATTGCAAAGCATTCTTTTTCAATACATTTGCAGCATAGACTGATCGGTTTTTCAGATAAAAACCGAGCACTGCACTGGTCTTATACGAATCCATGGAAAAAACAAAATCTGCCTGCGTACTGTCGGCCAACCGATCCACCTGATTGCTTAACTCCTCCCAGCCGATCCAGGTGTCGTCCGATTTAACAGGCACCAAATACCCAACAACCTGAACAAACATGAGAAGGTTTACCGCGGCAGCAAACCCAACATGCCATCTGAGTAAAACGCCTGACAAATGTTTGAATATCAATATGGTGCCTCCAATATAAGCCGGATACATCCAATTGATCTTAACCCATGAAAAAAAGCTGACCCCCGTGAAAAAGAACAACATGGGCATTGAGAAGCACAATAAAAATAATTCTTCAACTCCGGGCTTCAGACCCCGTCTGACATATTTATAAATGGCCTGAATCCCATACTTCCAAATTGCAAAAAGCAAAACCGGGGACAAAATGGCCAACTGAGTCAATAAAGTCCCCAAAAAGAGCTGTGGTTTAAAAACCGGGCCATTCAGCTGCTTTACCCTGTCCACGGTCTGGAATAGAAATGAAGGCCAACCATGTTGGTAGTTCCACCAAAAAACCGGAAAGACCGCCAGTAGAAAAAATAAAATGAAAACCAGGCTTTCTTTAGAAAAGATCAACTTTCTATGGGCAGGTGAAAGCAGTAAAAACAGAAACAATCCCGCCGGCAGCATCAAACCGGTATATTTACTATCAAAGGCCAATCCCATCGAAATTCCCGTAAGAGCCCATACCAGACTGGACCCATCTGAAACAGCCTTGTGTGCCAGTAACATGGAAAGGGACCAGAAAAACAAAAGGGGAATGTCCGGGGTCGTATTTGTGGAGCAAAGGGTAAACATCAGGGATATTCCAATTGTCAAGGTCAGGATCCAGGAGTCAGCTCCGGGATAAAACTTACTTGCCAATTTGTATATCAGCCCAATGGTACAGAGACTCACAATTAAATCAGTGGCTTTGATGGCAAATACGCTGTCGCCAAAAATCATATTAAGAGGCATCAGCATGTAAGCCACCATGGGCGGATGGTCAAAATAAGACCAATCCGGAAACCTGCTATACATGTGGTAATAGGCATCCTGGGGAGTAATCCCCATAAACAGGACCAAGCAAACCCTAACAAGCAGGACCAAAGCGACAACTATCCACAAATAGCCTGGTATTCTGATTGGGTTGGCAGCTGACCACATGATCTGAAGTTTCAGTTATTCGTTTGCATCTGATTCCCTGGTCTTTGCCTGATTCCACAGATCGTCCAACTCTTCCAGGGTCATTTCAGTCAAATTGCGTCCGGCGTGTTCTTCGATGAACCTAAACCTGCTGATAAATTTCCGGTTTGTACGCTCCAGTGCTGCCTCCGGGTCCAATTTCATAAATCTGGCCAGATTGACCAGGGAGAACAATACATCTCCAAATTCCTCTTCAATATTAGCCTGGTCACCGCCCTGTGCCGAGGCAAGCCGGAGCTCCTCCACCTCTTCTTTCACCTTTTCGAGGACCTGCATACCCATTTCCCAATCAAATCCAACCTGGGCGGCCTTTTCTTGCAGGCGAAAAGCTTTTACCATGGCTGGCAATGAAGCAGGTACTCCATCCAGGATCCCTTTCTTATTTTCCCTTTGTTTGAGTTTTTCCCAATTTCGCTTTACTTCTTCTTCGTCCTTTACCACCACATTGCCATAAATATGGGGATGGCGAAAAATCAGCTTTTCAGAAATACCTTGGATGACTGAAAGCAAATCAAACTCTCCTTTCTCCTTGCCAATACGGGCATAAAAGAGCACGTGAAGCAACAAGTCGCCAAGCTCTTCCCTAACCGACTTATAATTCTCATCCAGGATGGCATCAGCGAGTTCGTAGGTCTCTTCGATAGTAAGGTTTCTGAGGGTATGGATCGTCTGCTTCCGATCCCATGGACATTTTTCTCTCAGCTCGTCCATGATATTCACCAATCCCAGGAAGGATCTAGCCAGGTCGTCACTCATTCTTTAACCACCCGCAAGCAGGTGTCCCAATTTATCTTTTTTTGTATTCAGATAGCGTTCGTTGAATTCATCTGTTGGCTTTTGCAAAGGTATCATTCGAACCACTTCAATACCCGAAGACTCCAAAAAGGACTTTTTAGCCGGGTTATTGGACAAAAGTGAAACTCTGTCCACATTCCAATCCTTAAGTATATGTACCGCGACCTCATAGGTTCTCTGATCTGCTGCAAAACCCAGTTGATAATTAGCCTCTATTGTATCAAGCCCCTGATCCTGAAGAGAATATGCCTCAATCTTGTGATGCAGGCCGATTCCCCGACCTTCTTGTCTGAGGTAAATGATCATTCCTCCATGTTCGGAAATGTATTCCATACTTTTTCGGAGCTGGTAGCCGCAATCACAACGTTTTGAACTAAAAACATCTCCCGTCAGGCATTCCGAATGGATACGAACCGGGACCACCCCCTCCACATTTAAGGGTTCATGAACCAGAAGCACATGGGTATGATATAAGTCCTCCTGAGGATAGCTGTAGATCCTGAAATCCCCAAAGTCGGTGGGAAGGTAAGCACTTGTAATGTTCGACATCCGTCAATTATGCAGAAAAAGAAACCCAGAACCCTTACGTAAGTTTAATAAAAGGCGGTGAAAAGCCAATTACCTCTTAAAAGTCCTTTTTGCCAACACCAGCGAGCCTACGGAAAAAATAGCGAGCATGGCACATGCTATGCTAAAAATCATCATGATCGTTAGTTTCGATTGCTTGAAAATGGATGGGCAAGATACGTAAGCAATTTTAATCTCAGCACTCTCCCTGAAAAATTATTTACTAATCCCAGCCATTGTCGTGCCAAAAATCCACACCTGGCTTTTCGTGGCACAGGGGAACCTAATTTCAGGACCTCACTCCCCGACCCATTGGTCGTTGCTTTCATCCACATCAGCAAGCATACGGGAGGGGTCTAGTTGGATCTTACTGATCTCATCGCGTGGAAAATCGAGTTTCAGGCGGTATTGAGCTGCAACCCAATGCCATGGCATCTGCCGGACCCTTTCGGTCCCCAAAGAATTCTTGGGGGCCATCATCAGATCCAGAGGAATCTCGTAATCCTTTTGTGCACCATCCTTCAGGATCACCCTGATTACAACGGGCATGGGAAACTGTCCCTTTCTTTCGAGATTAACCACGGTTTGCCTCCCATCCTGCTCAACGGATGAGATGGCATAATCGATGGTCTTGACCGTATTGACCCAATAGAGTTTAAACCAATCCAATTCTAATCCGGAAGCCTTCTCCATGATCCTGAAAAAGTCATCCGGATTGGGGTGTCTGAATTTCCATAGCTCATAATAACGCCTGATACCGGTCCAAAAGGCATTATCCCCAACCATGTATCTGATGTGATGGAGGCAGAGCGCACCTTTTACATAGGAACCAATACCGTATGCCCGACTGGTGGAATAATGGTCGGCATGGGTACTTAAAGGCTCCTCTGATGCGGTACCTGCGAATGCCTTAAAATCGGCCAGGGTTTCAGCATGCGGATCCTTGACTGAAACAGCGCCCGGGATCAAACCCTCACCCTTGAGCTGATTCATGATTTCCTCTTCCATGTAGGCGGTAAAGCCTTCATCCATCCATGGGTATAGGCTTTCGTTGGATGCAAGAACCATCTGGAACCAACTATGCAACCATTCATGCACCGCCACGCCAACCAGGCTTATCAATGGACGATTACCGGTTATCAAGGTGGCCATGGAATATTCCATTCCCCCATCTCCTCCTTGTATAAAGGAGTAAGTCTGATAGGGATAAGGGCCAATCTTACCTTCCACCAGATCCAAAGCACGGTTCATGATTGGTTGCAGGTCTTTCCAGGCCTGGTCATAGGCCTGATCTTTTTTGTAATAAAATTGCAGCACCCTGCCGTCTGCTCTTTTGAATACATCGTGTCTGAAATCAGGATCGGCCGCCCAGACAAAATCATGCACATTGGGAGCTAAGAATTTCCAAGTCCTGTATTGGGAGGATTTAGTCAGGGAGTTACAATCGCAATCGCCCGGATTTTGGAGGTATCCGGTTGCAGCAACACAAAATGAGGAAGCCAGCGTGATATTTACTTCAAAATCTCCCCATGGTGCATAAAACTCCCTTCCCACATAAGGATCCGTGTGCCAACCATGCTCATCATAATTGCACAGTTTGGGATACCATTGCGACATTGAGTATGCCACGCCTTCCTTGTTGTAGCGCCCGCTTCTTCGGATCTGGACAGGCACCTGGGCTTCAAATTCCATACTGATGGAAACTGAGTCCCCCGGCATTAGCGGAGAATCCAATCCGACTCGGGCAATGGTCCCTTCCACATCAACATTCAAGGTGGATTTTCCCCGGACAGCTTTTTTAATACGAGTGTAACCCATCTCATCCTGATTCAGCTTGCTGATCCTGTCCCTGACCCTTCTGTCGGGATCCGGCAAGGAGCGAGACCTGATGTCCATGTCACTTCCCGGTTGAAAAGCATTAAAATACAGATGAAAAAAAACTTCAGCCAGGGTGTCTGGACTATTATTGTAGATGACCAGACGCTGACTCCCCTTGAGTCGGTGGCTTTGGACATCCAATTCTACATCCATGTAGTATTTAACCTTTTGTTGCCACCTGTAATCCTGTGCGTCGGCAATCAAAGTGGTCAATAACGTAAAAATGAGACTACAAATCAGCCGAAATTTTATTCGAATCATCTTTTAAAAATATTTTTGAACCAATCCATGGATCTGAAATCAAAAAATGGCCTAATGGAATGTATACTAGAATAAATGCCAAAGTCACACCCAACATGGTCAATCCATCCTGGCTCGCTATATGAAAGAGCGCATCGGTTTGCAAGGCAGACCCTTCATAACCTACCATAGTGGCTCCATAAAAGTTTGTTGCAGTATGAATCCCCCAGGCCTGTTCAATTCCATTATCCCTAAATACAAGCCACGACAAAAACAATGAGAAAACAAAATAATAAATGGCCATTACTAAATATCCATACTTTTCATTTTCCGGATTTGCCCCGTGCATTAAAACAAAAAAGACGCAGCTTGCCAGTACACTCAACCAGACTGAAACCTTCCAATTATATACACCCTGAGGAAGGTATGATCTAAAAAAAAGCTCTTCAGCCAGGCACTGGACCGGAATAAGGCTCATCGAAATCAGAAGAAGCAATATGTAGTTGCCGATCTCAAACTCAAATTTATATTCCCAACCCAGTCCATAGCATAATACCAAGTCAGAAATACCCGCCAGTCCGAACCAAACGAGGAAAGCCCAAAGAAATTTAGACCACCTGATTCGGTCCAAAGTATTGAACAGGCTGATCCAGGGCCTTTTATGCAAAAATTGTGTGCCGACCACCAGGATCAGCACCATCCATGAAAAAGGAATGAGCATCGCAGCCAGGGTGCGGTTGCGATCAGAAGCAGGAATATTAAAATTTTCAAACAGGATGGTGGCAAACAGGGATCCACCGAAAATACAAGAGATTAAGACAAATACATAGATGCTCCAATGATTCCTGCCCTTCCTTGCGTTATCAAAAAATAAATGAACCTGGTTCTTAAACACGGGGTAAAATTAATCGATGTCAGCATCCTGAACGAGGTCCCACTGACAAATACGTGTTAATTTCCTATTTTTGCCAATAAAATACGCCATGAACAGGAAAGAAATTATATTAATATCCGCTACCCTATTGACTTTGGTAATATCCCGGATACTGCCTCATCCGCCCAATTTCACAGCAGCCATGGCCGGCATCATCTTCTGCGGCATGACGGTGCGACGGACCATTAGTCTTTGGTCTCTGCTCCTGGGCTATTTTCTATCTGACCTTTTGATCAACAATCTATATTATGGCATCACCAGTGTGTCATGGGATCAAGTGTATTGGGTTTATTTTCCCTTATCTGTTATTTTCTTTTTGAGCAGAATGTTTTCGGCACAGGGTTTCGGGCCGTTCCACATTTTGGGTTCAAGCCTTTTGGGATCTTTTTTCTTTTTCATTTTCAGCAATTTTGGGGTTTGGGCCGGATCTGCCCTGTATTCAAAGGACCTAACCGGCATCATGACCTGCTTTACCGCTGCGTTGCCCTTTTGGGCCAATGAGATGGCCGGAAGTTTGTTTTACAGCCTGCTGCTCTTCGGAATATACTGGCAATTTGAAAAAAGGGATGTGCTCCTTTATGCAAGAAGCTGATTGTAATCCCAACGCCACTCCAGAGCACCCGGAGCCCGATTACTATTGGGAGGACGGTAAAGTGGTGTTCACCTCATCATTTCTTTCTAAAAGAGGATATTGCTGTGGATCGGGTTGCCGACACTGTCCCTATGGCTATACTAAAGACCAGGAGATCAATCCAATGCAGGATTCCAAGAGACATCGGGAATGCCTTCCAGCATCGAGTTAAACCTGGCCAAAACAAAGAGAAAGTCTGACAACCGGTTCAAATAAATAATGATCCTGGGATCGTAATCACCCAGGCCGGACAGACTGACCACCCGTCGCTCCGCCCTCCTGCTGACCGTCCTGGCAATGTGGGTTTGTGCAGCAGCCCCAGACCCCGCAGGCAATATAAAGGACTTAAGTGGCTCCAAGCGCCCCTCCATCCAATCAATGGCATTTTCCAACATCTGGATATTTTCATCCTTGAGTGATGGGAGCTTAAGATTCCGGGCATCCGGATCCACTGCCAATTGGGAACCAATGACAAAAAGATGGTTTTGAATGCTTTCCAACCACTTTAAACACTGATCGTCTTGGAGGCATGTCCGTAAAAGGCCAATATGGCTGTTCAATTCATCCAACGTGCCATAGGCCTCAACTCTTGCATCATCCTTGGGCACCCTTTTGCCACCAAATAGTGCGGTATGGCCTTTATCTCCAGTCTTGGTATAAATTTTCATTTCTTGAAAGCTTGGTGCAAGTTCAATGCTTTTTGGAAAATTGCTGGTCGGACTCAATCCTGCCGTCCCTTAATTTTACCAACCTTTTGGCATATTCTGCGATATCGGCCTCGTGGGTCACCAGAATAATCGTGTTTCCCAACCGATGAATCTCAGTCAGAATATTCATAATTTCCTCAGAGGTCTTTGAATCCAGGTTTCCGGTGGGCTCATCTGCCAAAATTATAGCCGGATCGTTGACCAAAGCCCTTGCTATGGCCACCCTTTGCCTCTGCCCCCCAGACAACTCATTGGGCCGGTGATGCATCCGATCTGCAAGTCCAACTGAATCGATAACCCGCATGGCCTTTTCAATGCGGGTCTTTTTGTCCATTCCTGCATAAATCAGAGGCAATGCGACGTTCTCCAGCGCACTGATCCGTGGCATCAGGTTGAAGGTCTGAAAAATGAAACCAATTTTGCGATTTCTAACATTGGCCAAATCGGCATCTTCCATTGAACTGACGTCCACTCCGTTCAGCATGTAAACCCCTGAGGTCGGACTGTCGAGACAACCAATAATGTTCATAAGAGTTGACTTGCCACTGCCTGAGGGCCCCATGAGCGCCACAAACTCATTAGCACCAACGCTCAAATCAATGGCTTTCAGGGCTTCCACACTTTCGGACCCCATTTTGTAGATCTTGGTTATCTGCCTCATTTCAATCAGGGCTCCCTGATCCATCTGCTTTAAATTAGGGTGTAAAAATAATCCAATAAGCCAAGCATATGGATAAAATCATTCTGATCAGCCAGACAAAGCGGTCTTGCCCGGGCAAAGCCAAGATCCGTATTGCAATCTCCTCAGTTTATACAGTCAAATAATCCCGTATTTTCCCGGTCAATGCGAATGGAACCGATAGATTCTCACAGATGTTTATGATATTTGGGCTACTAAATACCACACCAAACTCATTACCATGCAGCAAGAAAGTGCTGTCAACATCAAACATGTAGGAATCGCAGGAAATATTGGGGCTGGCAAAACCAGTCTTTGCACCCAGCTTGCAAAACAATTTGGTTGGGATATTCATTACGAAGACACAGAGACCAACCCTTACCTGAACGACTTTTATTTTGACATGCAAAGGTGGGCCTTTAACCTCCAGGTGTATTTCCTGAACTCAAGGTTCAAGCAGATACTGGAGATTCAAAACGGCAAAAACACGATTATTCAGGACCGGACCATTTACGAGGATGCTCACATATTTGCACCAAACCTGCACGATATGGGGCTTATGCACAGCCGGGATTTTGAGAACTACTTCCAGCTGTTCAACATCATGATGAGTACGGTACGGCCTCCCGACCTGCTCATATACCTCAGAGCCTCGATTCCTACTTTGGTCTCCAGGATACAATCCCGGGGAAGGGATTATGAAGGAAACATGAGCCTGGATTACCTGAAAAAACTTAATACCCGGTATGAGAAGTGGATCGAGAAATATGCGGAAAGCCCTGTGCTCATTGTCGATGCAGATCAGTTGGATTTCATCAACAGACCTGAGGACATGGGCACCATCGTGGAAATGGTCAAGGCGCAGACATCCGGTCTGTTTTAAAACCGGAATCGATGGAGATTATTTTGGTTGCCGCCACAGAGGCTGAAATTTTGCCCACCCTTGAATTTTTAAAGAAAAATTTTCGCCTGGAAAGCGGAGCATTTAAAATCCATGAAAACCTGTGGCTAAAAACAATCATTTCCGGTGTGGGCCCTGCTCCTGCAGCTTTGGCTATTGGATTGTTAAACACCGCACCAGACACTTTGGTCTTGCATGCAGGAGTAGCCGGCTCTTATGATGAAAACCTTCCGCTGGGCTCACTGGTAGAAATTGAGAGAGAGCGCTGGGGAGATCTGGGTGCCGAAGACAGGGATGGAAGTCTGATCGACGTATTTTCATTGGGTCTATTAAATCCTGACAGCTTCCCTTATGACCGGGGATGGATTAAAAATGATTCCGCCCCATTTACAAAGCTGCCCATCCGCGATGGAGTTACGGTAAGCCGGGCCAGTGGATACCAGCCAACCATAAACTCCATATCCCATAAATTTCCCCTAGCCGTAGAAAGTATGGAGGGAGCCGGTATTTTCCTGGCATGCAGGATAAAGCACATTCCTTTTTTGTCGGTGCGTGCCATTTCCAATTGGGTAAAACCCAGAGACAAATCAAGCTGGAAGATGGGTTTAGCCCTGGAAAACCTGAACAATTTTCTCATCCAGCTGATCTCCGACCCCGTTGATCTTCCCCTGAAAATGAGGTCATCCAAATGATCCTCGCCCCGTCTTTTGTTTACGTTTTCGAGAATGACTTCTTT
>CAYXKO010000046.1:0-11606 GCA_964465435.1 uncultured Saprospiraceae bacterium
CTATGCCAACCGGGACCTCAGGGCAGGTGATATCCTGGAAGTTATGCCTCCCAATGGAAAGTTTACCATACCCATGGATCCGGCCCAAAGCCATTCCTACCTGTTTGTGGCGGCTGGCAGCGGCATCACTCCCGTTATTTCCCTTATACGTTCGGTTTTAAAGACCGAACCCCACAGCACGGTCAGCCTGATCTATGGCAGCAGGAGGACAGAAGAGGTGATCTTCCTCGAGGAGTTGCAGGCCATGAAAAATAAATTCATGAACCGGCTTTCCCTGTATTTTGTGCTAAGCCAGGAAAGCATGGAGGAGGAGATCTTTCATGGCAGGATCGGCGCAGAGAAACTTCGCCTTTTCCAAGGGAAACTCTATGACGCCCGCGAGTTGGACGGAGTATTCATTTGTGGTCCGGAGGAGATGATCTTCGAATGCCGGGATGAGTTCCAGTTGCAGGGCCTGGTCCCCGAAAAAATACATTTTGAGCTTTTTGGAACAAAAGGCCTACCTGCAGTAAAACCTCCTACCGTTTCAGTCCCAGGGTCCAAGGTTCAGGTCCGCCTGAAAGCAGACGGTCGTACCATGAACTTTGAAATGGAGGCTGGAAAAGACAACATCCTCGACGCAGCCCTCCGCAATAAGGCCAGGCTGCCTTATGCCTGCAAAGGCGGCGTCTGCTGTACCTGCAAGGCCAAACTGATGCAGGGGGAAGTGGATATGCTCCGAAATTACGGCCTGGAACCGGATGAGGTGGAAGCGGGCTACATACTTACCTGCCAGGCCATCCCAAAATCAAGCCAGATTTCCGTGGATTATGATCAATAATCCGCTTTGATTGTTAAGGATAAAGTTTAAAGAAAACAACGCATGAATATCGAAGAACTCGAGAAAAGATTCCAGGAAAGGATCGATGCCGAAGAAAAAATTGAGGCAAAGGATTGGATGCCGGAGGAATACCGGAAGACGCTCATCCGTCAGATTTCCCAGCACGCCCATTCAGAAGTGGTGGGAATGTTGCCGGAAGGTAACTGGGTAACCCGTGCCCCCAACCTCAAAAGAAAAGCCATCCTTCTGGCCAAGATCCAGGATGAGGCGGGACATGGTCTCTATTTGTACAGCGCAGCGGAGACCCTGGGAGTGGAAAGGGATGCATTGATCGATGACCTGCATTCGGGCAAGGCAAAGTATTCCAGCATTTTCAATTATCCTGCGATCAGCTGGGCCGATATGGGTGCCATAGGCTGGTTGGTGGACGGTGCCGCCATTATGAACCAGGTCGCCCTTTGTCGCACTTCCTACGGCCCCTATGCCAGGGCCATGGTCAGGATATGCAAGGAGGAAAGTTTCCATCAGCGCCAGGGTTACGATATATTACTTACGCTCAGCCGTGGCAATGCAGCTCAAAAGAGAATGTGCCAGGATGCCATCAACCGATGGTGGTGGCCATCCCTGATGATGTTTGGACCAAACGATGCACACTCACCGCACTCCGCTCAATCCATGAAATGGAAAATCAAACGGGTAAGTAACGATGAGCTGAGACAGAGATTTGTCGATATGACCGTGCCTCAGTGCGAAATACTCGGCATGAAACTTCCCGATGATCAATTGAAGTGGAATCCCGAAAGAGGTCATTACGATTTTGGTGAAATTGACTGGTCGGAATTCAACAATGTGCTCAAGGGCAATGGCCCCTGCAACAAGGAAAGGCTGGCTGACAGGCTCAATGCCCATCTGGAAGGAGCCTGGGTACGCGAAGCCGCTATGGCACATTCTGAAAAGAGAGCAAGAAGAACCGCATAAAAATTCTGTGATTATGAAAAACTGGCCCCTGTTTGAGATCTTCATTCGCAGCAAAAACGGACTGGACCACCGTCATGTGGGCAGCCTTCATGCTGCAGATGCAGAAATGGCGATAGAAAATGCCCGCGACGTGTACACGCGCCGGATGGAAGGTGTGAGTATCTGGGTGGTGGAATCCAAAAATATCACCGCTTCGGATCCTGGAGAGGCTGAGGCTCTTTTCGAACCCGCAATGGATAAGATCTACAGACATCCTACTTTTTACGATCTGCCGGACGAACTCAAACACATGTAAGCCATGATACCCAGAAACCATCTTTTTGATTTCATGCTGATCCATGCAGACACCTCGCTGATCATCAGTCAGAGATTGAGTGAGTGGTGCGGACATGGCCCGGTCCTGGAACAGGATATGGCTATGACCAACCTCGCCCTGGATCACATAGGCAGGGCCAGATTGCTTTATCAGTACGCTTCTGAGCTCGACCCTGCAGGCAGGAGTGAAGATGAACTTGCATTCCTCAGGGATGAACTGGATTACAAGAACCTGCTTCTGGCGGAATATCCCAATACTGACTTTGCCTTTACGGTGGCCCGCCAATTTTTCCTGGATGCCTTTTACATCGATCTCCTCGATAAACTTTCCGCTTCTTCCGACTCCAGACTGGCCCACATTGCCAACAAGTCACTAAAAGAAACCCAATACCACTATAAGTGGAGCAGCGACTGGGTGATCCGGTTGGGTGACGGTACCGGGCTCAGTCACGAAAAAATGCAGAATGCCGTAAACCGTCTGTGGGAATATACAGGGGAGATCTTCCAGCCTGCCGCATGCGAGATCGGCATGATGGAGGCCGGGGTCGCTCCTTCCTATGAGGAATTATCCAGCTCCTGGAATCAAAGGGTAAGTTCTGTCCTGGACGAGGCAACCCTTACAAAACCTCAATCGACCTGGCAGCAAAAGGGAGGCAAATCCGGTCATCACACCGAACACCTCGGTTTTTTGCTGGCAGAGATGCAATACATGCAGAGAGCCTATCCGGGACTGGACTGGTGATTCTGGCGTTTGATTTTTGACTCAGTCAGATGTTGACATAAACAATGACCCAGACCCATTACAATTTGGATGAACAGCTAAGAATCGAAAGGGCAAACCAGGTATTGGAAACCGTTTCAGATCCCGAGATCCCGGTATTGTCGGTTTTGGATCTGGGTGTGATCCGCCGGTTGAATGTCATAGATTCCATTCTTCACGTGGACATCACGCCGACCTATTCAGGCTGTCCTGCCATGAAGGTCATTGAGCTGTCGGTTGAGGCGGCTATGTTGGATGCAGGGCTGGGACCGGTCCGGATCCAAACCGTGATCGATCCGGCCTGGACCACAGACTGGATCTCCGAAGATGGAAAACGCAAGTTAAAAGAGTACGGCATTGCGCCGCCCAATACCGCTGAAAGGATCAACAGGTTGAAAGGCGAATCTCCCAAAGTTGCCTGTCCGCGCTGTGGTTCCGAAGATACGGTATGCGTCAGTGAATTTGGTTCCACAGCATGCAAGGCTTTTTACAAATGCAAATCCTGCCTGGAACCTTTTGACTATTTCAAATGTCATTGATCCCATGATGCTGAAAGTCGGAATTGTAGGAATGGGTACCATGGGCAGGGGAATTGCCCAGGTGGCGGCCATGTCGGGATGTGAGGTTCTGGTATATGACGCACAGTCGTCCATGATGGATCGATCCAAAGAGGAGCTTGCCTCAAGCCTCGGTTCATTGTTGGAAAAAGGCAAGCTGACCACTGCAGAGTCAAACGCCGTTCTGAACCGGTATCACTGGTGCCATCAGCTCAATCAGTTGTTTCAGGCCGACCTGGTCATTGAGGCCGTGCGCGAAGACCTGGATCTCAAAAAGAAAATTTTCTCTGATCTGAGTGGTATCGTTTCTGATCAGTGTATCCTGGCCACGAATACCTCCTCTCTTTCCGTTACGGCACTGGCGTCCTCTGTCAACATTCCCGAACGTTTTATCGGGATCCATTTTTTCAATCCTGCACAGATCATGCCCCTGGTGGAGGTCGTTCCGGCCATCCAGACAGACCCTGCCATCCTGGAAAAAACCCTTGAGTGGATCCGGGGCTTTGGAAAATTGCCCATCGCAGTAAAAGACACACCCGGATTTATCGTCAATCGGATCGCCCGGCCCTATTACGGCGAGGCGATTCGCATCCTGGAAGAAGGCATTGCTGATATTGCAACTATAGACTGGGCCATGACCCGTTTTGGCGGGTTTAAGATGGGCCCGTTTAAACTCATGGATTTTATCGGGCACGATGTAAATTATCAGGTGACGGAAACGATCTTCAGGTCATTTTATTGCGATCCAAGATACAAGCCATCCTTTACCCAAAAGAACCTGGTCGAAGCTGGCTATCTGGGACGGAAGACAGGACGGGGCTTTTACGATTACCGGGAAGGGGCCGTGCCGAAAACACCTGTTGAGGACGAAGCTTTGGGAAAAAGCATTTTCGAAAGGATCATTATCATGTTGATCAACGAAGCTGCCGATGCGCTCTATCTGGGGATCAGCAGCCGGGAGGATATTGAGACAGCCATGACCAGAGGTGTAAACTATCCCAAAGGCCTTTTGTCCTGGGCTGATGAAATAGGGATCGCCCAATGCGTGACCCGCATGGACAGGCTATACGAAAGATACAGGGAGGACAGGTACCGCTGCAGTCCCTTGCTCAGGGCAATGGCGGATGAACAGCAAAAATTTTTCTGATGTCCGAAAAATCCCATCATCAGGATCTTTCAGCACAGGTTTTGGATCGCATGTACCGACAGGACGGGTTCAGTCAATGGATGGGCATGGAAGTGGTTTCCATTTCAGAAGGCCATTGCATTTTGAAAATGACCGTAAGAAAAGAAATGTTAAACGGTTTCGATGTCGCACATGGTGGCATCACCTATTCGCTTGCAGACAGTGCCTTTGCATTTGCCTGCAACAGTTACAATCATCTTAGCTTGTCTGTGGAAACTTCCATATCCCACACTAAGGCAGTTAAGGAGGGCGACGTGTTAATTGCAACAGCCGACCTCGTCACCCAGACCAAAAAGATTGGCAACTTCCAGGTGCTCGTTCACAACCAACATCGCGAGATCGTGGCCGTTTTTAAAGGGATTTGTTATCGCACGGACAAAAAAGTGGTAGAATGAAATCAAGCAGTTACATTATCGATGGCATACGCACTCCCATTGGTTCCTTTGCAGGAAGCCTGGCCACTGTGCGCACGGACGACCTTGCGGCTCATGTGATGCGCGAGCTGATCAAAAAGCATGCGGATCTGCATCCCGCTGCCATCGATGACGTGATCATGGGTTGTGCCAACCAGGCCGGGGAAGACAACCGCAACGTGGCCAGAATGGCCTTGCTATTGGCAGGATTGCCTCACAGCGTGCCCGGTGAAACGGTCAACAGGCTTTGTGCTTCGGGAATGTCCGCCGTGGTTCAGGCGCATCGTGCCGTGCTCTCCGGAGACGGCCACATCTTCCTGGCTGGTGGAGTGGAAGGCATGACCCGGGGACCATGGGTCATTTCCAAGACCAGCTCAGCTTTTGGCAGGGATGCCCAGATGTACGACAGCTCTTTTGGTTGGAGGTTTATAAACCCCCGGATGCAAAAGTCCTATGGCTGCGACAGCATGGGGCAGACCGCAGAAAACCTGGCACAGATGTATGCCATCTCCAGGGAGGATCAGGATCTGTTTGCCTATCGTTCCCAGCAAAAATATGCCATGGCCAGGCAGGCCGGATTTTTTACCCCTGAGATCTCGCCGGTGGATGTCCAAAAATCCAGAAACGAGCACTTTGGCTTTTCTGAAGATGAATTTCCCAAGCCCTCAACCACGCTGGAAAAGCTTTCTGCCCTGAAGCCTGCCTTCGATCCCAATGGTTCCGTTACGGCCGGAAACTCATCGGGCTTAAATGATGGGGCTGCCTGTCTCCTCGTCGCTTCCCAGCAGGCTTTGACGGATCATGCGCTGACCCCCATGGCCCGAATTGTCAGCTCCGCGGTCGTGGGAGCTGAACCCCGGATCATGGGAATCGGTCCGGTGGAAGCCAGTCGCCTGGCATTGAGGAGGGCGGGTTTAAGCCTGGACCAGATGGACCTGATCGAACTCAATGAAGCATTTGCTGCACAAGTACTGGCCTGCACCAGAGCCCTGGGCCTGGCCGATGACGATCCCAGGATCAACCCCAACGGAGGTGCGATCGCATTGGGTCACCCCTTGGGCATGACGGGCGCCAGGATCCTGCTGACCGCCTCCCGTCAACTCAACCTGACCAAAAAACGCTATGCCTTATGTACCATGTGCATTGGCGTGGGCCAGGGCTACGCGGTGGTCCTGGAAAATATGGCAGGACTTTGATCCGGCGTTTCAATTATATTCAGACCAATACCCGCTTGAGAAAAGCTTTCTGATCTTTCTTTGAGGCCGGAGAACCCCGCAAACGAATCCCGGGAGAAACTTGAACAAAGGACTTTCGTCTGCGTTTTATAGCTTAACATCCTGAAAATTTCCCATTTGGTAGAATTTTCAAGCTGACCTTTAGGATCCGGGATAAATTTGCAACCATAAAAATCAATTATACCATGAAAATTAAGCTAATTCTGACACTGTTTGCCCTGTCCGGCATCTTATCACCCAGGCTCTCTGCCCAGACTGCGGATGAAATCATTGACAAACATATCGCTGCCATCGGGGGAGCAGAAAAACTTTCCAAGTTGACCTCCGTCATCATGGAAGCCAAGGTCGTTGCACAGGGAATGGAGATCCCAATGACCATGACGCGTGCACACAACAAGGGATGGAGACTGGACATCAATGTCATGGGCATGAACGGCTGGATCGTCATGCGACCCGACTCAGGCTGGACCTTTATGCCTTTCCAGGGTCAGACCAAACCGGATGCCATGCCTCAGGAAGCAATCCGGGAAGGCCTGGATCAGTTGGATGTCCAGAGCGAATTGTTCAATTACAAGGAAAAAGGACATACGGTGACCTACCTGGGTATGGATGATGTGGAAGGCACAGAATGCCACAAGCTTAAAGTGGTGACCAAGACTGGCAATACCAATTACTACCTGATCGATCCTTCCACACATTATATAGTAAGGTCCATCACCAAGAGAAAGGCAAACGGCCAGGAAATGGAAGTGGAATCAGATTTCAGCAATTACAAGCCGATCGAAGGGGGCTATGTCTTTGCTCATACCATCAGCAGTCAGATGGGGCCCATGGAGGTTGTGAAGATCACGGTCAACCCCGAAATTCCAGACAGCAAGTTTTCGTCCGGCATGTAATCCCTGATACCAGGCACAAATTTGAACATACAATAACACGGGTCTTGATCGACCCGTTTTTTTTATAAAAAAATAAATCCTATTAAATTATGAAGCATTGGGTTATCATTCCTGTTCTGATTCTCGCGGCTTGTTTTTCAGCACATGCACAAGTCAAGGTCAATTCCAGCACATTTGGGGCCATAGAGGCACGTGCTCTGGGGCCAGGCACCATGAGTGGCCGTATCACTGCCATTGAGGGCGTCAACAAAGACGGCAAGACACTGTATGTGGGGACAGCCGGCGGGGGAATCTGGAAGAGTACCAATGCAGGTGCCTCATTCAATCCCATTTTTGATAAATATTGTCAGTCCATCGGGGCCATCGCCATTGACCAGAATGACCCCAAGGTAATCTATGCCGGCACCGGTGAGAGCAATATGAGAAACTCGGTTTCCATCGGAAACGGACTTTATAAGTCCACGGATGAAGGATCCAATTGGGTCAAGATGGGACTGGATTCAACGGAACACATCAGCAAGATCATGATCGATCCTTCCAACCCAAATATAGTCTATGTGGCCGCTCCGGGCCCCCTGTGGTCTGATAGCCCTCACAGGGGATTGTATAAGTCTTCGGATGCAGGAAAGACCTGGGAGAAGATCCTGTACGTCAACCAAAGAACAGGATGTGCGGACATCGCCATCGATCCCAGAAATCCGAGTATCGTGTTTGCAACGACCTGGGAATTCAGACGCAAGCCCTATTCGTTTGAATCAGGAGGGAAAGGCAGCGCTTTGTATAAATCCACAGATGGAGGGAAAACCTGGAGAAAGATCACAAAAGGACTTCCTGAAGGGGACTTCGGACGGATCGCTCTGACTTTGGCTCCCAGCGCTCCCGACAACATGCTGGCCATCGTTGAATCAAAAAACACCGGACTTTTTATTTCCTCAGATGCGGGTGAAAGCTGGAAACCTCAGTCAGCCACTTTCAACGTGGTGTCGAGGCCTTTTTACTTTTCTACCCTGGTGGTCGATCCAAAGGATCATAAGAGGGTGTACAGGCCGGCTCTGAGTTTCTCTTATTCCGATGACGGCGGATATTCCTTCACGGATGCTTCCAATGCCGGAGGCTGGGTGCATTCTGACCACCATGCTCTTTGGATCAATCCCAATAATACCAACTTTATGGTCCTGGGTACCGACGGAGGCGTTTACATCAGCAACGACAGGGGCGCAACCTTTACTTTTTGCCACAATCTGCCTGTGGGACAATTTTACCACGTAGCTGTGGACACCAAAACGCCCTATAACATATACGGAGGTCTTCAGGATAATGGAAGCTGGGTAGGCCCTTCCGCAAAACCCGGGGGAATTTCCAACGGAGACTGGAAAACCTTGTATTGGGGGGATGGGTTCTGGACCGTTCCGGATCCTTCAGATCCCGACATAGTGTACGCCGAATATCAGGGAGGCCATATGGCACGCATAGATATCAATAGTTTTAAATCATGGCCTATTCAACCCCTTCAGACTCCACAGGAGGAAAAACTGCGCTGGAACTGGAACACTCCGATTATCACCGGCCAGAAGAACAAAAAGAATCTGTACGTGGGGGCCCAGTACCTCTTTAAATCCACAGACCAGGGCAGAAACTGGGTACGGATATCTCCGGATCTCACGACCAACGATAAATCCAAACAAAACCAGGAAGAATCCGGAGGTCTGTCCGCAGACAATACAAGTGCTGAAAACCACTGTACCATTTTCACGGCCGCTGAATCTCCCCTCGACGAAAATGTCATCTGGGTCGGAACCGACGATGGCAATCTGCAGATCACATCGGATGGAGGCAAGACCTGGAAAAATACCAGTGCAGCGTACACGAATCTTGGCATACCTGCACAGACCTGGGTCAGCAGCATTGAACCCTCCAGGTTTGATGTGAGGACGGCATTCGCCACACTCGACAACCATGCCTATGGAGACCACAACACGTACCTGATAAAAACCACCGACGCAGGGAAAACCTGGACGAGATTAAACAGTCCTGAATTTACCGGCTTTGCGCATAAGATCGCTCAGGACAGGATCAATGAAAATTTACTGTTCCTGGGTACTGAAAGCGGCCTGTTTACAAGCCTGGACGGAGGACTCAACTGGTTCCGCATGAAAAACAACATTCCTGACTATGCCCTGGTCAGGGATATTCAGGTGCATCCTACCGAAAACGCACTGATCGTGGGTACACATGGCAGGGGAATCTATGTGCTCGATGACATTTCCGCCTGGAGGATGATGTCCAGGGAAATTGCTGAAAAGGATGTTTACCTCTTCCCGGTGGAGCCAAGGGTGATATCGGATGGAAAGTACGGAGGTGGCAGCCCGTTTTCCGGCGGATGGAATGCCCCCAACCCGGAATCCATTCCAGCCTTCCAGTATTACCTTAAGGACAGACTCATGAGTGGAGACGCAAAAATGGAGGTATTCGATATGGATGGCAAGCTCATCCAGCAGATACCTGCGGCAAAAAGAAAAGGGATCAACAAAGTTTATTGGAATTATCGCATGAAACCACCCCGTGTGGCAGAAGGCGGTGCGAAGCTCGATTTCGGAGGTTTCACTGCTCCACAGGTCTTGCCGGGTAACTATAAGTTAAAACTCACCATTGGTAGCAAGGTCATAGAAGATACCCTGAAGCTGGTGCATGAAGATGAAAAAAATTATTCCCTGGAAGACAGAAAACTGCAACACGAGATTGCCATGCGCTACTACAGAATGCACGAAGACCTCGCAAGGACAGTGGAAGAGCTGCAAAATGAGATCAACCTATATACGCAGGCCATTCCAAAAATAAAGAATAAAAAGCACAAGGGCATAGTGACCGCTTACCGGGATCAGTTGGAGACTTTGAGGTCCACGTTGCTGGCAACAAAACAAAAGTCCGTTTTTGCCGATGAGACCAAACTGCGCGAAGAGATTTCTGAGGCCTACGGCAATGTTGCCAGTGGCAATCAAAGACCTTCAAACCTGATGACTGAACGCTCAGTATTGCTGCGCTCCAGGGTCGATCAGGCGATGGAAGATGTCAAAAGCAAAAAAATGAAAGAAGGCAAAAAGTGTGCTGAAATTCTGAAATCCGAAAAGATCGAAATCCCTGTAAAACCATAGGGTGAATTAGATTTTTGGGCTCCGGACATAAATTAATTTTGTTGATATAAACTAAAATTGATCTGTTTTAAATCTATCCTGAGTGATTTAGACATGATAAATTAAAAAATGAATATTGCAGGAACCGGGTGAGGGTTCAATTGACTCACAAGATGATATTTTTACCCCTCCAAAGCTCAAGCTCAGAGTATCTTGATAAATTCTGGGCTTACGATGCGGTCTCTCCTGCCATTGTACGTTTCCATATTTCCTAAGATCTCCTTCTTGTGATGTTCAGGTTGTAATACAGAACCCGACATCCGGGATGGCGATTTGTTTACCGGGTTTTATCAAGATCCAACGGCTTGATTTTGATAAACTTAGTATATATGAATTCAGGAAAATCCTCCTTCCCGGGAGGCACGAAAACTACAACATTGGGTATTGGCCAATCCGGCTATTATAAGCTGGAATGGAGATTGATCCTTTTCATGCTGTTTGCATGGTTTGCTTCGACATCCCAACAATTGCTGAGTGCCCAGGGAAATTCCTGTGCCAATGCAACAATAATGGATGCAGGAGATTGCAGCGGCTCCTTTTCATTGGATAACACATTCACCGACGTCAGGTGTTCCAGTACCCGGGCTGCGTGGTTTAGATTCACGCCCCTGAGTACAGGCATTTACACACTCACTGCCAATGGGCCGTCCGGAAGAAATCCTGTGATCTTTGTACATACATCCTGCGGAGCAGGAGGCACGTGTCACAATGGATCTTCGGGTACGTCCGAAACAGCAACTGTAAGCATGCTGGCAGGCACCACCTATTTCATCAGCGTGGGAATTACGGGGAATGGAACATTCTCTGATTTCTGCATTTCGGATCCCTGCATACCCTCAGGGATAATCATAAATTGTCCTGCAAACCGCACTGTGGAATGCTCCATCAACGTACCGGCAGCCGATCCTGGTTCTGTCAGTTTCACCAGCAACTGTGGTGGTTCTGTGGTGCACGTATCCGATGTGATCCGGGAACAAACCTGTCGCGACAGATACCTCATCGATCGCACCTATGCGGTCAGAATTGCCGGCACGGACTATGCCTCCTGTGTTCAGGTCATCAGGGTTCACGACAGCATAGCGCCGAGTATCATTTGTCCCAGAGACATTTCAGTTTCCTGCGATGAAGATATTCCTCCGGTAAATGTGGGTCAGATATTATCCGGTGATCACTGCGCCAATACCGGAGTGGTCAACTCTTTTGTATCGGATGTGGTCAGCAACAGGGCCTGTCAAAATCGCTTTACACTCACAAG
>CAYXKO010000047.1:0-11531 GCA_964465435.1 uncultured Saprospiraceae bacterium
ACACTCCCAAAAGTCAGGAAGCCATTGACGAGCGCATGGCGAGAGCCATTGACCGACTCGTGAAAGAAAGGACCCAGGTCCTCCATGCCGGAAAGAAACCTTGATTGTATCAATGGACCTTTTGGGGTGCGCCCCGGAAAAATTTTCCGGTTTCAGGAAAACAGACTTCTGTAAACCGCAGGGGAATTCAGTGTCCCGAAGTTTTCGATGTGGATGGCATAGTAACGAGTCAATAAGTCAAGCAAATGTCTTCTTTGGCCGGGGGTGCAGCTGAATTTCATTCCCATTCCTTCCTCATCCAGGCCCGTCATGAGTTGGGAAATGAGTTTGCTCGATTCCGGATCCGCATGATGGTGGTTTCGATCATCGTGGTGCACAAAGCAACCATTGAGCAGATCAAATGCATTGTCCTGTTCAGACCACTGTCCTCCGGGCTGGAATCCAAGGTGAACGGCCAGCTTCAGCATAAACCTCAGGTGAAAATCCTTGTCCACGGGTTCCTGGTTGTCGAGTAATATCAGACACCGCTGCAGGAAAGCATATAGTTCGCGGTTGACGAGGTGTTCCCGAATGGTTTTACGGCAGACCTCGAGCATCAGCAAGGACATGGCTGACTTGTGCAGATTTTGATGAAGGTTGCGGTATACGTATGAAAACTGTGCTTCCTTGATGCGGTGCAGGGATTTGTGATCGCTGTAATAGATCACAAGCTGGATAATATTGCCGGTAGCCAATACGGATGCCAGTCTCTGGTCTCCTTTTTTAAAAACTCCGTTGATGATGCAACTGAGTAAGCCGTGGCTTTCGGTGAAGACGTCGAGGATCATGCTCGACTCCTTATATCGCAGTGTTCGAAAGACTATGCCCCGCGTCGAGATCATTTGCCATTTGCGATCTCGTACCTGAAAAGATCCGGTTTCATTTCAACAGGCCCCGTCGCTTCATTTCCCTGGTCAGCAGGCTAAGTTCCCGGCTCATATCACCGGTCACGCTTGTATTTTCCTGTGCCCTGCGGGTAAGATAGGGCACCACATCCCGTATCGGTCCATAAGGCAGGTATTTGGCCACGTTATAGCCTGAAGAGGCCAGGTTGAAGGTAAGGTTGTCGCTCATGCCAAAGAGTTGGCAGAAATTCATGTGCGGATGATCGTGCGGGATTTGGGCTTCCTCCATAAGTTTTGCCTGAAGGGCATTGCTGGCCCAGTTGTGACTGGAATTGCACAGACTGATCCGATGGTGGTTTTCTACACAAAAGCGCACGGCCGCATCGTAGTCCCTGTCCGTGTCCTCCTTGGTCTTTTGGATGGGATCCGGATAATTCATTTCCTGTGCCCGTCGTCTTTCCTTTTCCATGTAAGCACCCCGGACCGTTTTGACTCCCAGAATGTATCCCTCTGACATGGCCTTTTCAGCACACTCCTTGAGAAAATCCAACTGTCCGGTGCGGTAAAGCTGGTAGGTATTGTAGATGATGGGTTTTTCCTTGTTAAATTCTGCCATGAGCTTCATGGCCAGGTCGTCGATGGGCTTCTGGATCCAGCTTTCCTCTGCATCGATGAAAATGGAAACACCCATGTCATATGCTTTTTTGGCCAGTGTTTCCAGTCTTTCCTCCAGCCTGCGCAGCTGAACCTGTTCGTACTCACTGAGGGTTTGACCGGCCTGTTTTTTCTCAAGCACACCGATTGGGACGTATCCCGTAAGCTTGGTGCTGATCACCGGAACGTTTGGATTGGAAAAGGCAAACTCGATGGCCTTGATGTTTTCGTTTAAGGTCCGCTCGAAGTCTTCGTCCCGCTCTTTGGCCTCCACACCAAAATCCAGAATGGTGAGGGTGTTGCGGTAGGTAAGTTTGTCGATGACCTTCTGGCATTCGAACAGGTTGGTGCCTCCGCAGAATTGTTCAAAAATCGTCAGTTTGATAAAGGGGTCTCCCAATCCAAAGGGTATCCGGGCTGCAATATTGCCCAAAACACTCCCCACCCTGACGAGGTTTGGATTATTCATAAACTTGAAAAGGAGATAGGTCTTTCTTAACTCTCGGTTGGACTTATAGGAAAAAGCAATTTCGGTATTGTTGAAATCTAGCTTCGGCTCACCAGGATCTGGCATATAGAGTTTGGTTGGTTTACAATTAAGCTGGCACAATCCGGAAGAAAACCGGCCCGGCCCCCGCCTTGGAGCAAAAATACTCTGCAATTCCACTAATCAGCGAGTCGCGAGACAAAAATCAGAAATATTTGCGACAGCTTTCCATTTCCCACGGATTATTTTGGTCCAAAGAAACGTTCCGTTTTCCCGAAATAGGTCCGTCAAGCCTCTTAATGAGCGAGCGGCTGCCAATTTGTCACTTCTCCCTGCGTTTTGTATCTTTGCAGTCCTTTTTTTAAAATAGTTCCAAAATGGATCATAACAGCCTGGAAGACAGACATAAATTATTGGACGAAGACAGGCAGGGAGAAGTTCTTACCCTGGAAGGCGCTCCCCGGTCATCGGGCAGGTATTTTTACATTGAAAGCTATGGCTGTCAGATGAATTTCAGCGATTCTGAGATCGTGGCGGCCGTATTGGCAGAGGAAGGACTGGCCTCCACGCGCGATATTTCAGCAGCTGACCTGATTTTTCTCAACACCTGTTCGATCCGCGAAAAAGCGGAAGAGACGGTTCGCAAGCGCCTCAAGGAAATTTCCCGCTACAAAGATCAAAAGAAGGACCTCATTGTCGGAGTGCTGGGCTGTATGGCCGAGCGCCTGAAGAATAAGTTTCTGGAAGAAGAAAGGCTTGTGGACATCGTCGTGGGCCCCGATGCATACCGGGACCTGCCCAGGCTGATTTCACGGGCAGATGAAGGCGAAAAGGGGGTCAATGTGTTTCTTTCCAGGGAGGAAACCTATGGAGATATCGCCCCGCTCAGACTTGATTCAAACGGCGTAACTGCCTTTATATCCATCATGAGGGGTTGTGACAACATGTGTTCCTTTTGTGTGGTCCCCTATACCCGCGGGCGGGAAAGGAGCCGCAACGCCTACAGTATAATCGCCGAAGCCACTGATTTGTATGCAAAGGGATTCAAGGAGGTGACCCTGCTGGGTCAGAACGTGGATTCCTATAAATGGCAAAATCCCGAAACAGGGGAATGGGTCAATTTTGCCAGACTGCTGGACTGGGTGGCCGCAGTAAACCCAAAACTAAGGGTGAGGTTTTCCACCTCCCATCCCAAGGATATCACAGATGAGGTTCTGGAGATCATGGCTTCCAGACACAACATTTGCAAATACATCCATCTGCCTGTTCAGTCCGGCAGCAGCCGGATCCTTTCCCTGATGAACCGGACCTACGACCGGGCCTGGTATATGGACCGCATTGAAGCCATCAGGAGGATCATCCCGGAATGCGCAGTTTCATCCGATATCATTGCGGGTTTTTGTTCTGAGAACGAGGAGGACCACCAGGACACTCTGACCATGATGGAATTTGCAGATTACAGCATGTCCTATATGTTTTTCTATTCCGAGCGACCCGGCACCCCCGCTGCCCGCAAACTGAAGGACGATGTCCCGGAGGAAATCAAGAAATCAAGACTTAATGAGATCATTCGCCTGCAGAACCAGATCAGTTACCGGCATAACCTCAGGGATGTCGGAATGACCTTCGAGGTTTTGATCGAGGGAGACTCCAGACGTTCCTCTGAAATGTTCAAGGGCCGGAACTCACAAAATAAAATGGTGGTTTTTCCAAAGGCGGAGGGACTGAAGCCGGGTGATTACGTACATGTGAAGATAGAATCAGCCTCCAGCGCAACGCTCTCCGGACATCTGGTAAACCTAAGCTGATTTCCTGTTATGGAAAACGTCCAAAGTATCAAACAGCGTTTCGGCATCTATGGTAGATCCGAAAAGCTCAACCAGGCGCTCGAAGTTGCCATCCGGGTGGCCGGGACTGAGTTGACCGTCCTGATCACAGGTGAGAGCGGATCAGGCAAGGAGGTTTTTTCAAAGGTGATCCACAACCTGAGTCCCAGGAAGCATAATCAGTTCATCGCCGTAAACTGTGGTGCGATCCCTGCAGGTACGATCAATTCGGAATTATTTGGACATGAGAAAGGATCCTTTACCGGTGCGACCTCTGACAGAAAGGGATATTTTGAAACAGCAGACGGAGGAACCATCTTTCTGGATGAGATCGGGGAAATGCCTCAGGATACTCAGGCCTTCCTGCTCAGGGTTTTGGAGTCCGGAGAATTTATCAGGGTGGGCTCGTCCAAGGTCCTGAAGACCAATGTGAGGGTCATTGCCGCCACCAACGTCAATCTGCTCGACAGGGTCAGAAAGGGAAAATTCAGAGAGGACCTTTACTACAGGCTCAACACAGTACCCATTAAAATACCCTCCCTTAAGGAAAGGAGAGAGGACATCCTGATCCTGTTCAGGAAATTCGCTCAGGATTTTGCCGAAAAATACCGCACCAGCCCGATCGAACTCGATGAAGCGGCTTCTGCCATGATCAGTCAGTATGCCTGGCCGGGCAATATCCGGGAGTTGCGGAATGCCGTTGAGCAGCTTTCTGTGTTGTCTGACCGCAAGCTGATCACACCCCAGGATCTGGTCAGGATCATTCCCGATATACACCAGACCAATCTGCCCAGCATTGGAGGTGAAGCGGCCGCCGAAGGATCTGGATTTTACGAACGTGAAATTTTATACAAGCTGCTTTTCGAAATGAAGCAGGACCTCAATCAGCTTAAGAACATGTTCGTGCAGCTGGTTCAAACCAACGACCTGACCATGCCCCAGATTCTCGATTCTGAGCTTGAGTTGCTGCCCTCCAATTCCTTTCCCACCCAATCCGTCAGTGCGGTGAGGCCAAGGCAAACTACAGACCTTTCAGGTCCAGAGCAACCAATAATCTATACCGGCCCCAAGGAAGAATTTGATGCGGTGGAGGTTCTCGAAGAGCATTTGTCCCTGCACGATATGGAAAAGGATATGATCCTAAAGGCCCTGAAAAAATTCAACGGAAAGCGAAAGGATGCTGCGGAAGAACTCGGTATCTCCGAAAGAACCCTGTACCGCAAGATCAAACAATTCAATATTGACATATGAGAATCCTTTGCATCGTCTGTGTTTTTCTGTTTGCCGGATGTTATTCTTTTCGCGGAACGAGTATTGACCCCGATATTAATTTTTTTAATGTCCTGCCTGTAACGGATCTTGCCTCAAGCGCTCCTGCAGGCTATCCCAACGATTTTCAGGAAGCCCTGTCAAACAAGATCAGGCGTGAGTCGCGTTTGCTGCTGAGACCTGCGGATCCGGACCTGATCTTTGAAGTCCAGATCACCCAGTTTAATATTACCCCTCAGGCTCCGGTGGCAGGCTCTTTTGCGGCCGTAAACAGGCTCACGGTAGCCGTGAAAGTCAAAATGACCAATAAAAAGAATGAAAAGCAGGGATTTGAGGCGAGCTTTTCCCGTTTTGAAGACTTTGACGCATCACTTGATTTTAGCACCGAACAAACCCGGCTTTTGGCAAGCGTCAACAAATTGCTGCTGGAGGATATATTCAACAAGGCTTTTTCAAACTGGTAACCAAATCACAGATGACTCAAGAAACAAAATCCGAAAGCCCTTACCGCGAGGATGGAGATCTGATCCGTGCCTCATATCCGCTGGCTGCGCCCTATATTCCCAGCGAATCCGATCCGGACCTGAAAGTCAATGGTTTGACCGGACCCAGGGCAGCCTTTCTGCTTTCCCGAACCTGGAACGCCGATGGCCGGGTTTCAAAGCCGGGGCCGGAATCAAATCAACCGGAACCGGAGGCTTTACCCAATGGCAGGGAAATTTCATCCATCATGGAGTCGGCTGAGAATGCCGGACCGGAAAGTCTTGACGGGGCGGGTATGCAACGGACGTCAGTGCTCTCAGAAGAAATGCATGATCCAATTGAATTGGAGAAGCTGCCCCAGACCCATGAGGCCCTTTCTGAAGATCTCGCTACTGAACAATTACCAACTGTAAATCAGGCGATTGAATTAACCCCTGACTTGCCCTCTGACTCGGGTGTCACTATAGAAATACCGGTTGAAAAAAAGCAGGCTTCTGAATCCGCTGAGATTCGCAAGTCGAAGCCCGGCCGGAGGGCTTCAAAATCGAAGAATGAGGAAATGGATTTCTATCATTGGCTGGGATCCCTTGAATCGGGCAAAATCGGCTCCACCCGCAGAAAAAAGGCTTCGACCCCCAACCACTCATCAAATGACAAACCGGGCACATTTGCTGAAAAGGTGCGCAAAAGTCAGGAGTTGAAAGAGGACATCGCCTCAGAAACGCTGGCTGCCCTGCTTGCCTCCCAGGGGCACCGGGACAAGGCAATTCGCATGTATGAAAAATTGATGGAGAAATATCCTGAAAAAAGGATTAGCTTTGCAGCCCTTATTGAAAAATTAAATTCATAGTCCATGCTGATCACGCTGGTCACCATTCTGATAGCCCTCGATTGTCTCCTTTTAATTGGAGTTGTGCTCATTCAAAACCCTAAGGGAGGTGGAGTTGATTCCACTTTCGGTGGACAAAGCGCAAACCAGATGTTCGGGGCCGCCCGTTCTGCAGACTTTATTGAAAAGCTTACCTGGTATCTGGCAGCTGCCTTGTTCATCTTGTGCATTTTTGCCGCGATTCTTACAGGTTCTGCATCGGACATCCCGGCACCGGCAGACATTGTACCCCCTGCGGGCGGTGCTGAGCAATAATCTGCTTTCTTCCTTCCACTCCGGAATCAGGGGTCAAGCTACCCTATAAGATATGAAGATCCTAGTGACGGATGACGTGCATCCCTGTCTCCTGGACGGCTTTTCCGCCATGGGTCATCAGGCTGTTTGGTTGCCGGAAATTTCCTTGGCCGAAGTTCACGATTGCATCCAGGAATACGATGGCCTGGTAGTAAATACCAAGATCAGGATCGATAAAGTATTGGCTGATAAGGCTATACGGCTCAAGACAGTAGCCAGGCTGGGATCTGGCATGGACACCATTGACGTCCCCTATCTCCAAGCCAAAGGAATCAAGGTGATCAGCACACCTGAAGCAAACAGCAACGCCGTGGCAGAGCATGCCATTGGCATGGTGATCAGTCTTCTGAGGCATTTAAAAAAGGCAGACAGCGAGGTTCGAGAAAAAATATGGAAGAGGGAGGAAAACCGCGGATCTGAACTTGGGTCCATGCGGGTAGGCGTGGTGGGTTTGGGTCATGTGGGCAAAAAGGTGACAGACCTGCTGCTGGCTTTTGGATCCACCGTCATCGCTTACGACCCCTATGTCACCCTGAGTAAAAAAACAGACAAGTTCATTCAGGCCGACCATCCCGGGCAATTGGCCTCCTGCCGTCTGATCACCCTCCATGTCAGTCTTACCACTGAGACCAGGCATTTGATCGACAGGGGATTTATTGAGCGAATGGAAGGACCATTTTATCTGGTCAATACCTCCAGGGGGCCCGTCGTAGATACCTCTGCTTTGCTGGATGGACTTCAGTCGGGCAAAATAGCAGGCGCCTGCCTGGATGTATTCGAAAATGAAAAGCCCTCTGCGTTTACGCCCCTGGAACATCAAATCTACAACCGGCTGTATGGTTTTGATAATCTGGTACTTACCCCGCACATTGCCGGCTGGACCCACGAATCCAAAGAAAGAATAGCACGGTCTGTCCTGGCACAATGGGACTGATCCGGAGTTTCCCGCCTGAGTTCAAATGTTAAAGTCAGCTATTTTTTCAAGGCTTTGGCAGCGTACGAGTTCCCCTGCCGTTTGGTTTTAAGAAGAGTTTAACCTTGTTAACTCGGAATTTGAAAGGATTCCATTCACTTTGGACAAAAAATAAGTAATAATTTAACGAATATCATTGGTTAAAATGTAAATATGTAATATTCTGTATATAAATCAATTAAGATGAAAAATGGGACATGTATCTACCCGATTGCTCACGCCCCCGAGGCTAGTCTTTCATATTGCTTATATGTCAGTTTTTAGGAATTACTTAACATTGCAGGCTTTTTAATCAATGTAAACCAACATTTAGAAACATGAATCTCAGATCATTTTTCATCCTTCTAGTTGCAGTGGCCTTTTCCAGCCCGGTTTTGCTTGCACAGGCCAAGATCGAAGGAACCGTTTTGGACAAGGACAACGGGGAGCCACTGATCAACGCCTATGTTAAGGTATTCAAAGGGACTTCCCTGATTACCGGTGCAGTGACCGATTTTGACGGAAACTATTCGATCATCGTGGATCCCGGTACCTACAATGTGGAGGCAGGCTACCAGAGCAACATTCAAAGGATTGAGAACGTAAGGGTCACCGGAGGTAAAGTGACCAAAGTAAATTTTGAGATATCCTCCGGCATCCAACTGGAAGCCATTGAGATCAAGGCATACCAGAAGCCAATTGTGGAAATTGACAAAACCACCTCTGACCAGACCATCACAGCAGAAGACATCAAAACCCTGGGTACCAGGAACATCAATGCGATCGCATCAACGGTATCGGGCGTGTCCAGTGTGGATGGAGGTGATATCTCCATCCGGGGTGCGCGTACGGATGGCACTGTATACTTCCTGGACGGTGTAAGGATCACGGGAAGAGCGCCCTCTGCGGTAGACATTGAGCAGGTGACAGTGATCAAGGGCGGTCTTGAGCCCCAATACGGGGATGCCACAGGGGGTATCATTTCCCTCGTGACCAAAGGCCCGTCCTCCCAGTTTGCCGGATCCCTGGAAGCAGAGAGCTCCAACTACCTGGACCCCTATGGCTACACCTTTATCAGCGGTAACGTATCGGGACCCATCTGGAAGAAAAATGACAGGACCCTGCTGGGATTCAGGCTTTCAGGTCAGTATACCTACCTCAAGGATGATGATCCTCCTGCGTTTGGTGATTACTTTGCAAAGAAATCCACCATCGACCGTCTGACCCAGGACCCCATTACCCTGCTGAATGGAAATCCGGTGACCAACGGTTACTTCCTGACAGAAGGACAAGACGTGGAATTTTCCAAATACAACCTGAACGAGCAAAACGAAGCCATCGACATCTCAGGTAAAATAGATATCAAGCCCAGCCAGAATATCGATCTCACCGTTTCCGGAACCTTCTCCAATGTAAACAATCGTTTTACACCGGGTGGAGACTACATCGGAGGAGGATCCTGGAGGTTGTTGAACTGGGTGGATAATCCGGTTCAGGACCGTCAGGCCCTGAGGGGTAATCTTAGGTTCAGACACAGGTTGGGCAAACTCGTGGATCTTTCGCCCGAAGCCCTGGCCAGTCAGGAAACCAACAAGAAACTATCCATCATACAAAACCCCTACTACACCATACAATTGGGATATGAAAACAGGACCGGAGGCGAACGCGACTTCCGTCACGGCGATAATTTCTTCAACCATGGCCACGTTGCCCAGTTCCAGAGAGAATGGCAACCCGTGCGCAACGAAGACCTCATCCACGTAGGTTATATTGACAGGGTGGTGCGTTACACTCCGGGAACCATCAATCCTTCGTTCAATAATTACAACAAAATCCCCCAGGGGGACACCGGAAACATTCAGGCCTACAGAGCCTTTAACTCCAACATCAGTTCTGCCTTTTCTGATATCTGGTCCGGAATTCACACCAACGTGGGCAGCGTTTACAACCGCTATACGCAGTTCGACAACAATATTTACACGGCGCAGATCACTTCCGGTTTTGACTTTATCCCGGGAGGATCCAAAAAGGGCCGCCACAATATTCAGTTTGGTATCCTTTTCGAACAAAGTGTAAACAGCAGTTATACCCTCGCCCCGTTCGATTTGTGGAGGTTGGGCAGATTGTATCAGAACGACCACATCACAGGTGTGGATTCCACTCAGATCATTGGATACGATACGGTTACGATCAATGGAGCACCCACCATTTTACCCAGGTTTAACACGCTGGTTTTGGATCAGCCGGACCGCCAGTTTTATCAGAGGATCAGAGACCTTCAGTTTCCGGGAGTGTCCTTTGATTCATCCAAACACCTGTATGCTGACATAGACAGGTTCCTTCCCAATCAGCTCAGCCTGGACATGTTTTCCCTGAGGGAATTAACGGACCAGGGTGTTGTCGGTTTCAACGGCTACGATTACCTGGGCAGGAAACAAACCGGACGAGTTACTTTTGATGATTTCTTTACCGCACGCGATGCCAACGGCAACCGTACCTATCCGGTCGCACCATTTTCACCGATTTATGTCGCAGGTTATCTTCAGGATAAATTTACCTACAAAGACATCATTTTCCGCGTAGGAGGAAGGGTGGATTATTACGATGCCAATACCAAGGTGCTCAAGGATCCCTATAGCCTCTATGGCATTCTCGGCGCCAGGTCGTTCCACGAACAGACCGGAAGCACCAAGCCTTCCACCATCGGCGATGATTTCAAGGTGTATCTCACCGATCCCGGATCAAAAGATGTAAAGGCTTACCGGAACGGCGACCAGTGGTATTTTGCAAACGGCAGCCCTGCCAACAACTCATTGGCAATCTTTGGTGACAACAACCTGGTGAACCCGGCCTATATCCAGCCTGTGGACTCATTGAGGTCCATCCGCGGAAACTATTTCAAGGTGGATGAATCCTTTGAAGATTATGTGCCCCAGATCAACTGGATGCCCCGTATTGCATTTTCCTTTCCGATCTCGGATGCCGCCAACTTCTTTGCACACTACGACATCATCGTGCAAAGGCCTACCGGTGAAAATATCCTCACTCCGCTCAATTTCCTTTACTGGGACATCAACGGCCGTACCCCAAGCGCCAACAGCAATTTAAGGCCTTCCCGCAAAGTGGATTATGAAGTGGGCTTCCAGCAAAAGCTGACCAACTCATCTTCTGTGATCTTCTCTGCATATTACAACGAACTCAGAGACATGATACAGATCACAACCCTGAGTAAGGTGGCCACGGTTGGATTGTACAATACTTTCCGGAACCTCGACTTTGGTACCGTTAAGGGATTCAACTTTACCTATGATCTGAGAAGGGTCAACAACTTCCAGTTCAACGCGGCCTATACCCTTCAGTTTGCCGATGGAACAGGATCAGATGCAAGATCTCAGGAAGGTCTTACCGGAAGGGGTATCAACATCCGCAACATCTTCCCATTCAACTACGACGAAAGACACAGGTTTTCCTTCAGTGCAGACTACCGATACGGATCAGGCAAGCAGTACAATGGCCCCAGAATCGGCGGGCTTGACATTCTAGCCAATACCGGTGTAAACCTGTTGCTCATCACTGCCTCCGGACGTCCTTATTCACCCGGTCTTACCGTGGTGAGATACGGAGGTTCCGGTTTCAAAGGAAACATCAACGGCGCCAGACTTCCCTGGAACTTCAACATCGATTTCAGGGCGGACAAGTATGTCTCACTGACCAAGCCAGGCGCCAAGCATCCGCTTAATCTCAACGTTTACCTCAGGGTACAGAACCTGCTGGATACGCGCAATATCATTGG
>CAYXKO010000048.1:0-11502 GCA_964465435.1 uncultured Saprospiraceae bacterium
CATCGGAAAGGCACTGCTTCATCAGTGCATCGGATCAGCCCTTCAGTTGGGATACAGGCAACTCTACCTCGAAAGTTTGCCCCAATTCAAAATTGCAGTTCAGATGTATGAGAAAATGGGATTTACTCGCCTGAACCAACCGATGGGATTGTCCGGTCATTCGGGCTGCAATATCTGGATGAACCTGGTATTGTAACATTTCCTGCGCCACCCTCTGCGCTTCAGAAATTCTACACCATCCGGGACATTGTCTTTACTTTTGGTATACAACTCCAAACCTTCCAATGAACCTCAGCAACCGGATCAGTTCGATAGACACCGTGCGGGGCCTGGCCATGGTGCTCATGGCCCTGGACCACGTGCGCGATTATTTTCACCTGGCAGCACACTCCGGAGATCCTCTTGACCTTCAGACAACCACCCCCGCCTTGTTTTTTACCCGGTGGATCACGCACTTTTGTGCCCCGGTATTTGTTTTTCTGTCGGGCACGTCCATTTATCTTCAAAGCCTGAGAAAAACCAGGAGGGAACTGGGCAGCTTTGTGCTGAAACGCGGGCTTTGGCTGATCCTGATGGAATGGACTCTGATCGCCTTTGCCTGGACCTTCAATCCCTTTTTCAATGTACTGCCCCTGCAGGTCATCTGGGCCATTGGCATCAGCATGGTCTTGCTGGGACTGATGCTGCTGGAGGGCCTGTCGTGGCAATGGATCCTGTTGCTCGGTCTTACGGTGGTGGCGGGTCACAATCTGCTCGACATCGCGGAGGTGTCTCCTGATTTCAAGGCGGGATTCTGGTGGGACCTGATGCATCACGGCGTATTCAAACCCTATGAATTTCTCCAGGACCATTACATCGTGATGGTCTATCCGTTTCCGGTCTGGACGGCGGTCATGTGTCTGGGCTTTGCAGCAGGACGATTCTTTGTGCCTGAGATCACAACGGATAAAAGGAGAAAACTTTTGATGCGCACCGGCCTTGGCCTTCTGGTCTTCTTTGTGATCCTGCGCCTGACCAACCTTTACGGAGATCCCAAACCCTGGACCACCCAAAAGGACTTTTTTTATACTTTTCTGTCCTTCATCAACACCCAAAAGTATCCACCCTCCCTGCTCTTTCTGTGCATGATCCTGGGACCTGCCATGCTGCTGCTCGCCTGGATGGAAAATATCCGGAACCGGTTTACCGGGGTCATGACCACCTTTGGCCGCACCGCATTCTTTTACTACGTTCTGCACCTTTACCTGATCCATGCGCTCAGTACCCTGGCCTTTTTTGTGCGCGGTCATTCAGTTTCTGATGCCTGGAATTTCGGGGAGCAGTTTCCATTTCTTTTTCTGATCCCCGGCGAAGGAGGCGGATTGGGCTTGGTGTATCTCGTATGGCTGGCGGTGATCCTTCTGCTCTATCCCCTGTGTCTGAGTTATGACCGCTACAAAAGCGCCCACCGGGAAAAATGGTGGCTCAGTTACTTATAAACCAGGCTCCCGAATCCCGGTGATGACGGATACTTTCCCTAAATTTGTCCCGGCTTCCGGAAAAAACCCAACCCGATTGGCAAATACAGACACCATCAGCACAGGCCTTCTGACTGACCGTTTTGGCAGGTTCCACGACTATCTGAGGATATCCCTGACCGATAACTGCAATTTCAGGTGCAGTTACTGCATGCCGGATCCTGACCACGAGTTTACCCCCAATGAAAAGCTGATGACCGCTGCCGAGATCGGCACCCTTGCCCGCGAGTTTGTTCGCCTGGGAGTTAAAAAGATACGCCTTACAGGGGGCGAGCCCCTCATCCGCAAGGATTTTCCGGAGATCCTTTCCCTCTTGGCTCCTCTGCCTGTGGAGCTGCTTATCAGCACCAACGGATTTCTGCTCGACCGGCATCTGCCCCAGATCCTGCAGGCCGGGATCAAAACCATCAACGTCAGCCTGGATTCCCTCAAGCCCGCGGTCTTTTACAGGGTCACCGGCCAGGATAAGTTTGACAGGGTCTGGCAAAACATCCTGCTGATGCTGGAACATAACATCCGGGTCAAGATCAACGTGGTGGCCATCAAGGGTATCATTGAAGAAGAGATCCACGACTTTATAGAACTGACCCGGAAGCTTCCCCTGCACGTGCGCTTTATAGAATTCATGCCATTCAGCGGAAATCACTGGGCCGGAGAAAACGTGGTCACCGCCGCCGAACTGCTCGAAAGGGTCACGGGAGACTACGACGTGGTCAAACTCCTGGATGAGCCCCACGCCACGGCACGAAAATACAAGGCCATCGGCCACGAAGGGACTTTTGCCTTCATCACCACCATGAGCAATCAGTTTTGCCATGAATGCAACCGGCTCCGCATCACGGCAGAAGGCAAGATCAAGAATTGCCTTTTTGGAAAGGATGAGATCAGCCTGCTGGAATTGCTCAGGACCGGAGGCAGCCTGGAGGAGGCGATCCTGGAGTCCCTGCGGTTAAAGCACAAGGAACTGGGCGGCCAGTTTGACCGGGATTTCACAAAGATCAATCCGGATCAAATCGCCAACCGGAGCATGATCGCCATTGGCGGATGACCCAATCCCAAGCCATGATCTCAGTCGCGGAAGCCAGAACATTGCTCATCAAAAACATCCGTCCGCTCCCTGCGGTGGAGTGCGGACTGCAGGAAGCTTCCGGCAGGATCCTGGCCGCTCCGGTCATTTCAGCGATCGACGTCCCCCCCTTTGACAATTCCGCCATGGACGGATACGCCCTGGCATTCCAAAGCGGCATCGGCAGCTACCGCCTGAGCGGCATCGCCAGGGCCGGAGACAATCCCGGTCCCGTGGAAGCCGGTACCGCAGTCCGGATCTTCACCGGCGCTCCCATGCCGGAAGGTTGCGACACGGTGGTCCAGCAGGAAATCGTAAGCAATGATGGCACTTTTATCCACTTTGCACCTGAATCTATAAAAGCCGGTATGAATGTGCGTTACCGGGCATCTCAAAACCGGTGCGGAGACCAGGTCGCATCGGCAGGCAGCCTGCTCACCCCGGGCCTGATCGGCCTGATCGCCTCGGTGGGTGTGGAAAAGCTCAGGATCTTTCCGGCCCCCTCGGTGGGCATTCTCGTCACCGGCGATGAACTGCAGGCGGTGGGCGAATCCCTGCGGCCCGGCCATATTTACAATTCAAACCTGCCCACCCTGATTTCCTATCTCTCCTTGTTGGGATTGAAGGACTACCAGAGTCTGACAGCAGGAGACGTGCGCGAAGAAGTGGAGCAGGCTCTGGAAAGCCTGCTGAACGCACACGATGTGCTCCTGATTTCGGGCGGGATCTCCGTGGGAGAATTTGACTTTGTGCACGAAGGGCTCCGGGCGCTGGGCACGGAAACCCTTTTTTACAAGCTGCGGCAAAAACCCGGCAAGCCTTTCTTCGCCGGCAAAAAGGGAGACAAATGGGTCTTTGCCCTGCCCGGCAATCCTGCATCCGTCATCAGCTGTTTCAACCAATTCGTAAAACCCTCGCTGCTGACCCTGATGGGGCATAGGAATTGCTTTGAGGCCGACGGCGAGGCCGTTTTAACCCATTCCTGGACCAAAAAGGTCGGCATGACCCATTTTCTCAAAGGCCATTCGGAAAACGGTAAGGTCAGCCTGCTGGACGGGCAGGAATCCTTCAACCTGCTTGCCTTCAATTCGGCCAACTGCTTCGTGGAAATTCCCGAGGAGTCTTCATTTCTGAAAGCAGGATCGACCGTCAAAATCTGGCGCTGGTGATGTCGGCGGACTGGATCTTGTGGCTGATCATGCCCCTGATCGCCTTTCTGTATGCCACGGTGGGCCATGGCGGAGCCAGCAGCTATCTGATGCTGCTCAGCCTGTTGGAGTATCCGCCTCAGGAAGCCCGCACCACAGCCCTCATCCTCAATGTTTTTGTTTCCCTGATCGCCTTTTTATCCTTCAGAAAAGTTGAAAAATTTCCATGGCCCTTGTTTTGGGCTCTGATCTCCACCTCGATCCCAGCATCCTTTTTCGGAGGTTCCCTGGGACTTGACCCACACGTATATCGCAAAATACTGGGATTGATCCTGTTCTTTCCGGCCCTGAGGCTTCTAGGCATCTTTCCGGTAAGAGAGACAAGCCCTGACAAGATTCATTTGGGTCTTGCCGCAGGCATGGGACTCGCCATAGGCCTGGTCTCGGGCATGATCGGCATCGGCGGCGGGATCATCCTGTCTCCGCTCCTGCTGCTCCTGGGCTGGACCAGCCTCAAACAGACCGCCGCGGTCAGCGCCCTTTTTATTTTTCTCAATTCCATAGCGGGTTTGGCCGGTGCAGGAATCCGGTCTTTTGAAATGCCGACAAGCTTGCTGGTTCTTTTGCCTCTGGTCATTTTAGGAGGCCTTTTGGGATCCCACCTGGGAGCTTACCGTTTCAATTCCAAAACCCTGAGATACCTTTTGGCGTTGGTAACCCTGTTTGGAGCCCTGAAGCTGCTGCTGGGCTGATGCCCGGATTCCGGAACCCAGGGTTGTCGGGAAACCGCTACTTTTACGATGCGGGACAGCAGGCTTCCAAACTTTGAAGAAGGGCTGAATGGGATTGAAAAAAAATCTGAAATAAATGGCGAATCAGGATCAAAATAACAAACCAGAGGGCATCAGGGTCCTGGCCTTTGGCATCCTGGCAGAAAAAATGAACGCCGGCGAAATTACCCTTCCGGCAGTCCACACAGTTTCAGAATTGCAGAAAAAAATCGAAGAGCTGTACCCACTGGTTTCCGGCATCCGGTATTCCATAGCGGTGGACAGAAAACTGGCAAACGCCGAAACAACCATATCGCCTGACAGCGAAATTGCCTTGCTCCCGCCCTTTTCAGGAGGTTGATCTCATTGCAATGACAAAAAGATTTGAAAGACAGATCGCTTTGCCCGGATTTGGAGAGGAATCCCAAAGAAAGCTCCGTCAATCCGGCATCCTGGTTATTGGCGCCGGCGGTCTGGGCTGTCCGGCCCTGCTCTATCTTGCAGCGGCGGGGATCGGCCGGATCGGGATCGCAGATGGGGATCGCGTGGATGTAAGCAACCTGCACCGACAAGTTCTTTTTTCAGAGCAAGACCTTGGAAAAGAAAAGGCCTCCACGGCCGCCCTTCAACTTGGCAAAAAATTTCCCGACACCGCTTTCATCCCGTTTGATGAATACGTTCGCACGGACAATGTCGCTACCATCCTCTCAGGCTTTGACATCATTCTGGACGGCAGCGATAATTTCGAAACGCGCTATCTGATCAGCGACGCCTGCGGACTGCTTGGAAAACCCCTGGTCTTTGGCGCCGTGCACCAAAACGAAGGACAGATCTCGGTCTTCCATCATCCGGATGAACGGGGAATGTCCTTCAATTACCGCGACCTGCATCCCGTCCCTCCCGCACAAGACCAGATCCCCAATTGTCAGCAGACAGGGGTCCTCGGCGTGCTGCCCGGCACCCTGGGGGTCATGATGGCCACTGAGGCGATCAAGGCCATCACGGGATATGGGAAAACGCTTTCGGGCAAAGTGCTTTATTTCAACCTGCTTCGCAATTCGTTTTACGAGCTTGCGATGATGCCGGATCCCGAAGGAAGAAAAAAAATCCCGGGATCTTTTCAGGAACTTCAGGCAAAGGATTACAGGCTTAAATGCAACAAAGGGACAGGGATAAAATGGAAAGACGCCATCGAAATAAAAAATGCGGCTCCGGCGGATACCGTGATTATCGATGTGCGGGAAACTACGGAGATGCCGGAGCTGATCTGGGCAGAGTGCAGGCGCATTCCACTCGACCAACTGGAACAAAATTTCACCCCATTGAGCAAATTCAGGCGCATACTTGTATTTTGTCAGACCGGAGGTAGAAGCCTTGAGGCGGCGGTCATGCTCAGCAGGGTTTTTCCCGATAAAATGATCGCTTCCATCGAGGGAGGGATCATCGCCTTTTTACATCAAAACTCTTTTGACTCCCATGAAGGATAAGATCAAGGATATTTTCGTCGAAGGCCCGATCAGTCCCGAAAAGATCGCCACCTCCATCCGCTCGCACCAGAGCAAGACAGATATTGGCGGGCACAGCATTTTCCTGGGACAGGTGCGGGCAGACGAGCAAAACGGGGGCAAGGTAAGTGCCATTGAATATTCCGCTTACAGAACCATGGCCCTTGAGTCCATGCATCAGATCCGCGAGGATATTTTTCAAAAATATCCACTCACCTGTGCCCATGTGTATCACAGCCTGGGACGGGTCAATGCCGGGGAGATCTGCCTGTTTGTATTCACCTCGGCCAGACACCGCAAAGCAGCCATTGAGGCCTGTGAGGAACTGGTGGAACGGATTAAATCGGAACTGCCGGTCTGGGGCAGGGAGATCATCGATGAACAATCCCATATCTGGAAAATAAACAGCTGAAAAAATGGTGGACATCACATTTAAAAATTTCTCCCTTCGGAGTGCGACGGCACAGGCCATCGTCAGGGTCAGCTCTGCCGAAACCATCCGGGCCATTGAAGAAAACAAGGTCCCGAAGGGCAATGTATTTGAAATAGCCAGGGCGGCAGGATTGTTTGCAGCCAAGAAGACCAGCGACCTGATCCCGGATTGCCATCCGATACCGGTGGAGTACGCCGGAATCAGCTACAAAATCCAGGACCTGGATATTTATATCACCGTGGAGATCCGAACGGTGTATAAGACCGGTGTGGAGGTGGAGGCCATGCACGCAGCCTCGGTAGTGGCACTGACGTTCTACGATATGCTCAAGCCCCTGGACAAAAGCATCTCGATCGAACAGATCAGACTGATTGAAAAAAAGGGAGGCAAGGCGGATTTCAAACCAAGATTACCGGAAGAACTAAAATCGGTGGTCATCGTCTGCTCCGATACCGCATCCCGGGACCCCGGATCAGACCGGTCCGGCAAACTCATCGCGGAAAAACTGAGTTCCCTGGGCCTCGCCGTCGAGGACCTGAAGATCGTCCCGGATGACCCGGAGATCATCCGAAGTACGGCCGCCGGTTATTGCCGGTCCGGCGCAGACCTGGTGATCCTGACAGGCGGCACCGGACTATCTCCCAGGGATCAGACCCCTGAGGCCATCGAAAGCCTCATCACCCGCAGAATACCCGGTGTCGAAGAAGCCATCCGTGCCTACGGCCAGCAGAGAACGCCGTACGCGATGCTGTCCAGAAGCATGGTCGGCATGGCAGGAAACACCTTGCTGATGGCCCTGCCCGGATCAACCGGAGGCGTCACCGACGGACTGCAGGCTGTATTTCCTCAGTTGCTGCACCTGTTCAGGATCCTCAAAGGCGAGCGACACGAAGAAAATCAGGGATCTTAATGAAAATCCAATTGGATTTTCATTCTTAAACAAAAGCGCAATATAAATTCCGGATCAAACCACCATAACCCCTGAATCCTTTAGATTTGCACCATCAAACCATCAGACCCGTCATGAAAAAATCCCTGTTCTTCTTGCTTCTTTCCCTGGCAAGCTTCATTTCCCAGGCCCAGAAAGTGGAAGGCTATGTCATCTTCGACAAAAAAGGCAAACGAGTGAGCTATGAAAAAATGCTGGCTCAACTTTTGAAAAACGACATCATCCTCTTTGGTGAATACCACAACAATCCGATCTCCCACTGGCTTCAGTATGAACTCACCCTTTCCCTCAACCGCGACCGGGGATTGATCCTGGGCGCTGAAATGTTTGAAGCGGACAACCAGAAGGCGCTGGACAAATACCTGGCAGGAGATATCTCCGCCAAGGGACTGGACAGCACAGCCAGGCTTTGGAAAAATTACAAGACAGACTATGCACCGCTGGTAGATTTTGCCAAAGAACGGAAGCTGGAATTCATCGCAACCAACATCCCCAGAAAATACGCTGCCATGGTGTCCAAGGGGGGATTTGAAGCATTGGATACCCTTACGGCAGAAGAAAAATCCTGGATGGCACCTCTTCCCATCCTGTACGATCCCGAACTGCCCGGATACAAAAACATGATGACCATGATGGGAGATCACGCCAACGCCAACTTCCCGAAGGCACAGGCCATCAAGGATGCCACCATGGCCCATTTCATACTCCTTCACTTCGAAAGCGGAAAACGCTTTCTGCACTACAACGGAGCCTACCACTCCGATAACTACGAAGGGATCCTCTGGTACCTCAAACAAAAGGCACCCAAACTTGCCTATGGCACCATCAGCACCGTTCAGCAGGCCGATGTCCAAAAACTGGAAAAGGAAAATATCGGAAAAGCGGATTTCATCATTTGCGTGGATGCGGAAATGACCGGAACCTATTGATCATTTGTCAAACCAAAGAATGCATTTTTTATTCTGACTTTCATGGATACAGACCACGACACAATCTACTGATCAAAACCCGACATGAAATATACCAACGAAACCATCATCAACCTGCCCCTGGACAAAGTGGTTGAATTGTTTGACAGTGCGGAAAATCTCAGCAAATGGATGGAGGGCCTGCAGAGTTATGAACACCTGAGCGGTACACCCGGACAACCGGGCGCAAAGGCTCGCCTGAAATTTAAAATGGGAGGACGGGACATGGAAATGATCGAGACCATTACGGCAAACCACCTTCCCCATGAACTCAGTGGCACCTACGAAATGAACGGAGTGGTCAACACGATCAGCAACAAGTTTGAAAAGATCTCCGAAAACCAGACCCGGTATTACACCGAAAACGAATTTAAGTTTCACGGATTTATGCAATTTGTTGCCTTCCTGATGCCCGGCGCTTTCAAAAGACAGTCACAAAAATATCTGGATGCATTTAAGAAATTTGCAGAATCTGCCGGATGATTGACAACTAAAAAATAAATTGGAATTCTCCCCTTATGATCGCGTTCAAATCCAAAATTGGTCTCGAACTGGTCATCCCGATCTCATTGATTTTGATCGCTTGCGCCACCCTCATGATTATTGAAAAATCCTGGGTCGGATTGATCATCATTCTGCTGGTCGCCATTTTGATCAGCTTGATTTTTCAAAGCATCAGGTATCGGATCGACCAAGACAAACTTTGGGTAGAATGCGGAGGATTCAAGTATAAACCCATCGACATATTATCCATCCGGGAAATAAAAAAATCGCGGGATCCCATCTCATCTCCTGCGGGTTCGCTGGACCGGATTGCCATACTATGCGAAGGCTCCAAAAAAATTCTGCTTTCGCCGGAACAAAAAAAAGAATTTATCCAAGGTCTCCTGGACATCAATCCGAATATCAAAACCGATGTCCTTTAAATTCAAATCCCATTCCTTCAAAAAGATCGGATCTTAAATTGTAAACAATCAGAAAGGATCAAAAACAATACTCTATGAACAGAAGCATTGCCCACATCTCCCTGCTGGTGCGCGACTACGATGAGGCCATTGATTTTTATACGCGAGCGATGGGCTTTGTGCTGACTGAAGATACGGTGATGGACCCTGAAAAAAGATGGGTAACCCTGTCCCCTTCAGCCTATGGCGGTTGTTCCATTTTACTGGCCAGGGCAAAAAATGAAAGGCAGGCTGAAAGGATCGGAGACCAGACCGGCGGCAGGGTATTTCTGTTTTTACATACCGATGATTTTGAGCGGGATTTCAACAGACTGAAGGAACACCAGGTGAAAATCATACGAGGGCCTGCAGTGGAAAGCTGGGGCACCGTTGCAGTGTTTGAAGACCTGTATGGCAATCAATGGGACCTGATCCAAAAATCATCCGCATCCGAATAAACGAATCTTAATACGGCCATGAAATTTTAATAAACTTACATTCAAAAACAAACCATTATGTGGTCCACTGATACGCTTTGGTTCGAGGTTTCTGCAGTCACGATCCTGATCCTCCTGGGTCATATATTCCTGGGTCATTTTGAAGAAAGGAGCTCCCCCTGGCGGAAATTACTGAAATACCTGATCGCACTGTCCGCGACCCTCCTCATTTCAGGGCTTTTGGGCAGGGCTTATGCCTTTGGATTCCTGGGATTGGCCCTTCTCCCGGTCATTTACATACACGCAGTCCTGTTGCCTAAAAAAGGAATAAACGGCTGGACCGGCGAACCCAAATCAAAATACTATGATCTCAGAGGATGGGATAAAAACATCTTTAAGTGAACTGCGATTTCACACCTGTCCAAAATAAATTTGAATTGAAAATATTACCATTGATTTACAAGTGTATAGAAATTTTATAACGTTATTTTAAAATTGAACCCCCATTACAGATATTACAATTTAAAAAATTGCTATTGTTTATCAATCTTCTTGTATGTTACTTTCTTTTGACCGCGACCGAACGATCCACTCCGCGGGAGTGGTACCGCACGACAGTGCGATAAGTGAGCGAGGGCCCACCAATAAATTGGGGGCACAGCGAAAGCCTAACGAAAGTTTGAATTAAACTCGCTTTAAAATTGTGTCTCTTGTTTGGCCACCTCCATGCGCTTACGCCGTGCCCCCAATTTATTGGCGGGCGTTCTTTCGCTTGGAATCAAAGACGCTTACGCGCTCCCTCCCTTGGAGCACTGTCGTGCTCCACCAAGTCTTCGTCTTGGATCGGTCGGTCGTGTCGCACTAGACCACTCCTAAAGTCGTGGATCGCTCAATCACTGCGGAGCCCTAGGCCGCATTGAAATGCCTGAAAACCATTATTCTTGCTGGGATTTTAATTTAGATAATGAGGAATATTAATAGCCTTTTCGTCAGCGGCCTGACTGAACGGTCACGCTAAGGCGTGAAAGAATTGCCACTAAGGCAATTCTTAGTGAAGGAACCAATCACTCCTGTGATTGGCTTGGTGGAGGCTGCCCCGATGACCCATTCTATTGTTTGGCTTTCTCCATGCGCTAACGCGCTCCCTCCCTTATCGCACTGTCGTGCGATACCCTGCCAATGGCAGGGATCGGTCGGTCGTGCGACAAAAAGTGGGAATGTTAATTTTTAAAATTTATTTTGGACAGATGTGCTGCGATTTCTATATTGAACCAACCCATAGTACCGGAACAAAAACCAAGATCCTAACTAGCTTTTGCTTCCCCTTTTCTCTTAATATTTAATTAAAAAATCCCTGTAATGAAACGTTCCAAATCCACAGGGAATCTTAATAGCAATATTCGGCCTTTGAATCAACGACACTTTGAAACAAAAAGACAAATTGGCTGGTACATTAAGAAAGAAAATATGATGTCACTAAAAAGATTTATAAACCGGACTTTCATTCTCGCCGCTTTAATCATTCCAGGATTGCAGGACTCTGCATTCTCTCAGGAAAGATTCAACCTGAGCCTGGGCATAGGAGTCCCGGAATTCATACACATCGGAGGCAGGTACCAGTTTAACCAGTGCCAATTGGGCCTGGGAATGGGATTGATCCCGGCCACAGATGAGTCTCTGATCAGCGTTACAAGCGATTTTTATTATCACTTTGCCGGCACTTCCTCCCTGTCTCAAAGGCGGCTTTGGTTTGCCAGGACCGGAC
>CAYXKO010000049.1:0-11466 GCA_964465435.1 uncultured Saprospiraceae bacterium
GTAGGTCTCCTGCCCCAGGCCCGGGATCTTGGCCGTGGACAGGGGGGCGATAAAGCCCTTCTCCGTGCCCGCAGGCACCTCCCGCGTCCCGTTGGGCTTGGCCTCTCCCGTGCCGATCTTGGACACCAGCTTGTTGACCGACAGGCCAAAGGAGATGGGCAGCCCGCTCTCGCGGATGATCTTCTGCCTCAGCTCTGCAGACCACTTCATGCAGCCAAAATAGCGGTCCATGCCGCTCAGATCCAGGTAAAACTCGTCTATGGACGCTTTTTCGAAAAGCGGCGCCTCTCCGGCAATGATGTCGGTCACCAGCGAGGAGTACTTGCTGTAGCTGTCCATGTCCCCGCGCAGGACCAATGCCTGGGGACACAGCCTGAGGGCCATCTTCATGGGCATGGCGGAGTGGACCCCAAAGGCCCTCGCCTCGTAGCTGCAGGCCGCCACCACCCCGCGGCTGCTCATGCCCCCCACGATCAGGGGCCTGCCCCGCAAACTGCTGTTTTTCAGGCACTCCACCGATACAAAAAAGGAATCCAGATCCAGATGCAGTATCGCTCTATCGTACATAAATCCTCCTGTTTGATCCGACACAAAGGCAAATGTACGTTTTTTCGTCTTGTCATGTCGGTTTTTTCGTCTTGTTTTTAGAAGTCGTTGATTATTAGCCATTGGCTTATAGCTGTCGGCCATAAGCTTCAGGCTGATAAAATAACCTCGAGCCAAAAGTTTGTGCAGATTTGCCGGGAAGTCCCAAATAAAGCTTATTTTTGAAAAAGAAAGTTCCCATTTACGGGAAAGCACCATCCTTGCTGAATGAACCAACCTTATCAACCGGTCAAAATGGAAGCCTGCCATGTGAAGCCCAATACCAGGCCCAACAAGGCCTCATTGCGCCCACGTCAAATGGGGCGGCCTGATAATAAATGCGATAAATAAAGGACACCATGGCCAGTTACGCTGAAAATAACCTGCTCAATGGAGAATACATCACGCACGAAACCAGCTACCATTGGATGCATTTCTTCACGCGGGAGGGATTGTTTACCCTGTTCATACTGCCCATGGTCCAACAGTTTACCGATGAATTTGTCATCACCAACCGGAGGGTCATCATCAAAAAAGGGCTTATTGCCCGGTACACCCTGGAAATGAACCTTCAAAAAATAGAAACCGTAAATGTGGAGCAAAGTATTCTGGGCAGGATCCTGGGCTACGGCTGTATCACCATCGTAGGGACGGGAGGCACCAGAGAGCGCTTCCACTACCTCAAGGATCCGATCGGATTCAGAAAAGCGTTCATGGAAAACGATCTGGGCCACCAGCCCGGCTCTAATTAACACGACGATATGTTTTGGAACCAAAGACCGGACAGGCGCAAATCCAGCTTTGATCAGTTGGCGGGCATAGCCAGCATCGTCAGTGCGGCCATCCTTTGCATCCGGCTGGCATGGATGGGTCTGCTGTCGGTGGATTGGGCAGCCGGCATCATGGTGGGTGTCGTTATTCTGGTTGCCATTGGCAATGTGGCCACCAAACTGGGCATCAGCGCAGTGGCCATCTACCTTTTTTCAAAATGGGTCTCCGGTGGCGACCAGCAACAGTTTCAAATGGTGCTGACGACCATCCTGGCCATACTCATCATGCTTATCGGACTTTATATCATGCTCCGCGGCGTGTTTGGAAAAAACAGGTAAATTTTTGTGCGCATATACCTATGCCTATTTTACCCAGCCACTAGATGACTTGTAATGCCTCGATTCATCCATGGTACTTGTTCGCTATGTCAATATTTTATCCATAAATCATCCGATAATAAGCATGAGAGTTTTGCTGATAAAATTATTCTGTTCAGTTTCAATAATCAATAAAAGATGACTTATGATTCTTTAAAAAGATCCATCATAATTCCATTTTCTTCTCCCTCCGGATATCTAACATGGTACTTCCTCAGGTCTCGGCACCTCTCGGGTTCCCAGATCTTATTAAATTCAGTCTTGTAATTGAACCATAGAACGGGATCCTGTATCGAGCCTTGTATAATAGCTTTGATGGCCGGCTTGTTGGGATGCTTGAATTTGTCGCCGTTGGTGCTGATCAGGAAATGTTTTGCATCGATAAGGTTCATGAATTTTGTGGAAATGTTATGTCGGCTACCGTGATGGGAAACCTTGACGGCATCGACCTTCAGCCGCGTCTCGCCTGGCGGAATGAGCTTTTTAATAGAGCTGGCAATAACGGTGTGATGCGCATCGGCCAGGAAGAGGCATTTTTTTTCTTTGAACTCTGCCAGGAAAGCAATGCTGGCGCCATTTGCTTCCGACTGATCGGTCTTAAGTTGGGCCCGTATTTTATCATCAATCTCTCCCGGGCCACCTAAAATACCTGTGTCAGGATGAAGCTTGCTGTAATTCATGAACTGCTCCCAGGCGCCGTCCAGGTCACCTGCCCTTAGCTCATGATGGTCAACATCCTTGACCCATTTCTTCGCCATCTTTTCCAATTTGGCCTGGTCGGGCGACAACAATGTGATCTTCAGGCCGTCTTCCAGCTCAACCGAGGGAGGAGGCGAACCCGGCAGGATCACCAGAGGCTTGCCATCAAATTTGTAGTTCCATGAGTCGAAGCCACGACGCTTCAATAAAGCGCTTAGAAAGTCGCCTTCCCTTCCTCCTAGCGTTCCTGTCTTGATCAAGTGTTCGTAACCGTTGAACCAGATATCCTCAGGGGAGACCAGCCATCTGCCACGATGCTCGGCGAACAATCTGATCATACCTTCTATGTGGTCCGTATCCACATGTGTGATGACGATTACTTCAATTCGCTTGTCCCCCTCAGGAAGTTTTGTCAGTCTTTTTTCCACTTCGGGGAAGGCGTTAATAGGTCCTGCATCGATAAGCATCCTGCGAATGCGGTTGCTTCCATATTCTACTAAAATGGCGTCTCCATGTCTTGCAGGAAGCATTTCAATACGAAAGAAAGGTTTCATTCGTTGATTTATTTTACAAGTTTCCAGTCTGCATCGCCAAAGGCCACCACGCACATGGCCATGACAAGGCCTTCCACCACTGCTCTCCGCTTGACATCGCGCAAAATTTCGCCCAGCCGTGCGGCAGGCTGGTCTTTCAGGGCGAAGCCTTCGATGAGCATACCGGCTACCTTTGCGGCATGACCACCAAAAACCGTCGCGACGGTACCGATGACAATGCCCGCCCCTTTCCTTCTGAATTGCTGTATATAGGAGCTGTAATCCACCGCTGATCCAGTGGTGTCGCACCCGAGTAAGGCCACGAGCGGATAACCTTCGGTGTCGTCAGGCCGCACATGGGACGACCGCACCTGGATGCTTTTGATCGTTTTATTGCCAATCTCGAGGGTGGCGCACGACCCGGTGCCGTTGGTGTGGGTAAGGGCGATTATAAGGTGAGGCTTGTTTTTTACGACCAGTGATTCCCACGATTGCCAATCGTCCGGAACCAGGGGAGGCGTGCCGAAAGCCTTTTTAAAGATCTTTTCGACCGACTTTTTGTCAGGCTTATTCACCCTTTCGCTGGCGGCAAATAACACAGGTCCATTCACCGGCAGTTCGGCACGGTTCGAGGTGGTCTCGGCTTGCAGGAAATGCTCCTTGTTTTCCTTCGCCAGTTCAGGTGTCACATTGTGGCGCTCGATCACTTTCCTCAATCCCCAAAATCCCAGCGGGCAAATGATATCCCTGCCTTGCTTTTTACACGTGCCGGTGCATTTGCCATTCTGCAGTGCCTGTTTCCAATTGGGACAAAGTTCCGCTTCATCATCTGGTACTTCAAAGTCATAGATGAATTCAAAGGGGATGACTACATCATTTTTCGTGCTCACGATCTGCAAATAATCTTTTTTAACAATTTCAGCCATGCCGTCCTGCCTGTCAAGCTGCTCCTCAATAATGGCTGCGTATAGTTCACAGCCACTTATAACAAGTGATTTCAGTAGTTCCTTACCTTTGGCAGATTCAAATCCTGTAACGTAATCGGCGGTTGAAAGTGCCACTTTCGATAGCGTGGTATTGATCTCTTTGGTGATGGATTCACATGCTTCAAGGTTGATGAGCCAGGCACTGTTTTCCGCAACGGCAGTGAGATAGGGCCGGTAGTCCGAAGAATGGTTCGTCAGGAAGGCCAGGTCGAACTGTGGCCTTTTCTCCAGATCACCCAGATTGTTCCTTACTTGAATGATATCTTCGATCCGGAGACTATCTCTTCGAGGCATCCTATCGTTACTGCCAATTACAGGTATCTTAAGTAAGGCCGTTTGGATGATCCGTCCACGGTGCAGCACGGTAATTCGGCCTTCGAAATCGACCGGTTCCGTCGGTGTAAAATTGAATTCACATTCGGTGCTTTTCCCCTTTAGAGGCAGCCTAATCTTACGGATGACCGGTTTACGGAGGTGATGCGGGTCTGCCAAAACAACGGTAAGGCCCCAGTCTTCGGTTTGCGATGAAAGCTTTTCAATAGGAAAAGGTCCCGGATTCTGCGCGGCACCTTTGTCATGGGGGCCAATCCATACAATGAACTTCGATAAGGTGCCTGCCCTTAATGCCCTTTTCTCTTCGATAAACACCCCTTCCAGTTCACGGTAGGCCCTAGCGGAAATAAAGCGTTCCCTGCGGGCAACCTCTTCTTCTAACGGGAACTCAGCCTTTTGGATTTCTTTATTAATTTCCGCCAAACCAGTCGCACCTGCGCTTTCAGCCATGAAATGAATGTCATTCCTCCCCTTGATCAGTAATTCCTTCAAATTAGACGGGTTAACCACCACGTCTTTTACATTAATGTTTAGACGCTGAAGGGTCTCTGGCTGAATTTTAAGTTTCACTTCATCTGGCATTTTTTTGACTGTCAACATCATTTTATCAAAAAGTTGTTCCAGACGAAAACCAGCCAGGGAATCGCTCAGAAAGATGATTGGATCAGAGGGTGTCAATGGCTGCCTGAAAGCCCTGGAGAGGCAGACATCCAGATGAAGATTATGGCTAAGCTGGTTAATAATTTCATTCAGCGAACCTGAAAAGTCGTAATCACTCATGGATTCGCTGCAGAATATCAAGCCGTTGGAACGGGTAAGGGTGGTCAGTTCACGAATGTTCTGCAAAAAATCAGCCATGTGGTCCTCAGCCGGGCCCCGCAGGATGATAAGGTTGCATTTCATGGGGACAGGCAGGTTTCTCACATCATCCAGCAGATTTGCAAGGGTGCCGTCATAAGCCAGTATGTCGCAATTATCATTTTCCCTCATGATGGAGGCTTCGATGGTATTCTCATTTGATGGCCAATTAAGACGGGCTTGCATAACACTTTCACCAGCCTTGTTACCAGGAAGAAAACCTAAGCGTACCGGCCACTGCATATAAATTTCAGACGAAGGAAACTTCATCCTAATATATAAAGATTTACCGGCAGAACCATATGTAATTGAAGGCGCTGAATCTAGGAGCAATTTGAACCAAGGACTGATTGCCCCCTCATTCGGATTGCTGATTACCTTTAGCCTCAGCTTGGGCATAAACTGCAACGAATTAATGTTATCAGCAACTATTTGCCAGGTAGCAGACAGTTGAAATGGATCGAGATCTCTCAGGCTGACCTTATAAAACCCAATGATAATAGTATCATCCGGTTTTGGCAATTTCCAAGTCAAGGTTAAAGGACCATTCACCATATCCTGCTTATAATCCATCAATCCTTTCATGGATTCATAGACCATATTTAGGATATTACCACTAGTATTTACTGCTCTGGTTTTAAAGACAGAAGATCTGATGGATCTGCAATTTGCTGCCAGGACGCCAATTGCTGTGAAAGCATTCGCGAATGCCTTAGAACCCAGCAAATTACCCCACTCCTTCCAAAATTTGAAATCTTCATCCATACTCGTTAAAAATTATCAAGCTGTATTTTGGTCAGCACAATCACTTAGTTCACCTTCATTATTTCTCATTCTTATCTTGCTCTTCCGCATTTCTTTTCCCGGATTTCTTCGATAAGAATGTGTCAGACAGTTCATTCAATTTGTCGGCAAATCGGGTAAAGGAAAAACCCGAAAGAAATGCCAGTGCGCAATAAAACATAATTCCTTTGCTAAAGGAAACTTCGTTTGAAGCACTGATGCTCATCAGACCCCCAACAATCAAAAAATATAAGAAAACGCCGGCAACTACGCTGATCATAGGTCGAAAAACATACCACCATACCCATTTTCCATCGAAGGAGTTATCGGCAAGATTTTGATAAAACGCTCTTATACTGTAAACCACACCACCTATACCGCCTGAGGTACCAACATATACTAACGTTCGCAAAATGCTGTCTTCGACCTTCATCAGAAAAACGAGCACTGGAATTACACATAAGACGACCAATGAAATCAAAAGATAAATTCCTATAAAAATCTTAACGTTCTTCATTATGTCCAAATTAGAATTTTATGTTCTTTTCTGTCTGGCCTTTACCATCCAATATGGGTCTTCCTTAAATTTTATCCAATCCTTCATCAATCTATCATAAAACTCCTGTATTTTTGACTTGAGCTCATCCGGGTAGTCATCATATTCAATTTTATTTTTCTTATTCCACAAAACCTTTTCGATATATTCCAGCAGGTTAAAGCAGGTGGTAAACTGGCCGGTGGCGATGAGGGCATCGAGTTTATTGCATGTCTTATCATCTAATTCCTCGGTAGTAAACCACAGGGTTGTCCCCATGGATTTTGCAAGTTCGGCTACTTCCATGAGCTGAGGACTGACGTCTCTCAACTCATCACTGAGCTGTGCAGTATTTTCATTATTATTATTGCGGTAATTAACCTGCTTTTTTGTGAGTTCGTAAACAGCGTTCATGATTAGCCTTTTATTCCAGCCTGATTCTTCGCCATAAACCAGATTATATTGTCTGCGGCGGATCTGCTTCATAAAAACTTCTGAAACCATGGTCGTCACACTGCTGATGCGGTTTTTGAGCAGGTTTTCATAGGTTCCCAACCGGAGGGTATTAAACCGGCTGAGATGCTTGACAAAGTATTCCGGAACCTTGAATCCCGCCATCGCAATCCGCAATAAGTTTGACACCAACAGGCTTGCGATGCCAGCCAGAATCATAATGCTTGTGCCAGCACCGACAACAAACATCCAGTTTCTTCCGGCATACATTGCTCCCAGCAAAATGGCAGAGATGCCGCTCAGGATCAGCAACGCCCCGATCCATCCTAGGAAGCGCAGGTCTAGTTTGCGCCACCCTTTCAAAGGCTTTTCCTCAGCCTTGACATAACTATCCATGAAGGGAGAGGAGACATCAGAAATAATAAACAGGTCAATGGCCTTATCATCATCCGAAACCATCGCCCTCTTTTCACCCGAATACCCATGCATTCTTTTCTCAGCCCAGATTACACTGTCAATACCCTGATTGTCGACAATGCCACCATCCATCAGACCAATTGGGAACTGGCAATATTCCCCATATATATCTGGCAAGAAAGATTCTTTCAAACTTCTCAACACCTCAGAGCCATCGTAAACGAAATCCGTAGGAAAGTTGATCGGCTCGAATCCCAACGGGAAGCAGGAGGAGGCTGCGATGACATCGGACAGGCGCACCTCCTTAAGCGCCTCAGGGTGTATATTAACCTGCCGATTACCAATGTATGCATTCTCGTCCTGAGGGTCCGACTCGCAGACCTGGAACCTAAATGGCAGACCATAGTGGAATTCCGTTGCATTGAAAATGATCTCAGTAAGATGTGTTTTCCTCTCAAAAAGGAGCTCGAAGGTATTTTCCTCTAGTCTCTTAAAATACACAAGTGAAAAAGCGTTGATCAAGTTACGGCTCTTGCTGCCCTTCCACGCATTTTCATCAGACAGTTTTTTTAATGCTTCTTTGACCATATCGGTACTACGCATTAGTCTGTAAAGCTTATCGTAGCACTCTTCAAAAGTTTTTCCCTGCGCCAGGGCTGAGGCATAACATACCCCTGTAAAGGTACCCCCAGAGACAGTCGAAATGACCCGTACTCGCTCCAGGAGCGGTGTGTCATTCCATTCAGCAGAATGCAGATAGGCGAGCAGTCCCAGGTGGAAGGAGGCTGCGCGGTAACCGCCCCCTGACATTGATACCGCCAGGGTTTGAAATGGATTTTGAGGCAATCGACTTGTCATAAAATAGGTAATAATTAAATCAGTTTAGAATTAATCTGCCAGCTAGCGATTAAAGATAAATTGTCAAAAATAAATAAATAACCAATAACTTCTATAAAATGGAAAATAAATTAATCATAATTAAACTGGGAAACTTATTTGAGTTTATTCTCCAAAGGGGAAATATTTAACTGGCTAAGTTTTGAAGTAAAATTATCTGCAACTTTGCTCATAAAGGGCGTGCTTAAATGGATCTCATCCTCCCAATTATCGGGATGTGTTGTCAAATTAAGTGACTTAATTACATGCACAAAATTATATTTAGATTGAATCTTTTCTAACATCCCAACAAACGTATTTATCATTATTACTGCTATTTCACGCTGAATATTAGGATCGGAAATCTTTCTCTCAAACATGACCTTGCCAAGGTAATTACCAGATTTTTTGTAAGATTGGTTAACAACTGGAAATGGATAATCATAAGTATTTACGAGAACAGGTATTCCATTACTCCCGTACAAACTTCTTATGTCATTCATCATTTTTTCATATGCAGAATGCAGGACATCAATTGCATTATAAAATGCCGGCTGTATCAAATCACCGGCTGACATTCCGGTACTATAATCCTTAATAAAATTCATTGACCTGGGAATTGATTGCGACTGATTCTTTTGTTTTACACTACCCAGGATATCATTCCCCCCCGCACTGAGAAGTAAACACTTGCACTCCAATTTCATCATCTTTTTCAAGGTCCTATTCCACTCTTTCTTACTGCTCATATTTGCCACCCAATCACCACCTAGAGCGGAAGTGTAAATTAAATAATCTTCTTGCAGATGCGCTATCACATCTTTAATCTTCCCAAGAGGATTAGGATAACAGAACCAGGAATCCCCCTCAGCCATAATTCGAGTAGCATTTGGATTCAGAGTCAATAATCGGTAATATTTTCTGTTTCTCTCATTAAGGAATAATCTGTTAAAGATACCCAGGATCCCTTTCCTTGCCTTAGATTCGTTAAGTATTTCCCCTTGATCAGTTAGGATTTCAACCCCATCCTTTAATGATTCTGAAATTGTTAACCCATCCGTCTCAAAACTAAACAAACTGTTTAATTCATCTTTTAACTCATAAAAGCTCAAATCATCTCTATTTCTGAGGATTTTCAGGTAGGATTCATTAATTTTCATAATTATAATGTTTAATATTAGTAATTAATTTTTTATATAATCTTGGTAAAATCAATTCAATTTATATGTTTAAAACTTATTAGTACATCTAATGTCTGCATAAATCAAATTTCAAAATAATTTTAAATACATCCAGTACTTCTCAAATTGCCATTATGATTCATGTGGTAAATATAAAAACAAGAATTAATTTAAAATAAATTTGGTACATTTTTTTATTAATATTTATTTTACATGCGTACTTAAATACCGAACAGCTTATGACAATTAAAAACATCAAGTAGGTATACATAAAATATTATTACCATCAAATATCTATACTTTATTTAAAATTAGTCAAGACCGAATAATTGGGATTCTTAATTGAGCCTTCATTTCAAACCACTCCAAAATAATTTACCGGAAATTAACCTTGCCACTTTTGATAGAGCACGACCGAACGACCTCCACTTCTGATGAAGAGCCTAGTGAAACTGCGGCAAGTGAATAATCCTCCGCCAGCAAATTGCACTTAATCATTGGCGTGGATACACGGCAATTCATTGGAGGTTGGTCCCTCACTTCTATCTATGGACGCTTACGCGCTCCCTCACTGGGAGCACTGTCGTGCTCCACCAAGCCATGGGCTTGGATCGTTCGGTCATCTTAGTAATCAAATCCACCGTTCCCCCACGCCAACAAGTTGGGTGCACGGCAATTTATTGGTGGGTTTCTTAATACTTCTACAGGTACCTCCTTAGAGTAACCCCTCCTAGCACTTTCGCCGTGCCCCCAATTCATTGGCGGGTGTTCCCTCACTTCTATCTATGGACGCTTACGCGCTCCCTCACTTGGAGCACTGTCGTACTCCACCAAGCCATGGGCTTGGATCGTTCGGTCGTGCCGCACTCGACCACGCATAAAGCGTGGATCGTTCGGTCATCTCAGTAATCAAATCCACCGTGCCCCCAATTTATTGGTGGGTTTCTTAATACTTCTACGAGTACCTCATTGTTATTACTACTACTAGCACTTTCGTGTTCCCTCACTTCTCGTGCTGTCGCACTCGACCACGCATAAAGCGTGGATCGTTCGGTCATCTCAGTAATCAAATTCATTTCTTAATACTTCTACAAGACCCCGAAAGAAATATTCGGGACCAACAGGTCTCAGTAATCAAATCCATTTCTTAATACTTCTACGATGATTACGGATGGGGAGGACAGTTTTTCTTGTCTCAGTAATCAAATTCATTTCTTAATACTTCTACGGATTTTACTGCATAATAGGAGCACTAACACTGTCTCAGTAATCAAATCCATTTCTTAATACTTCTACATCAAGTATCTGTCCATCGCGATCATAGTAAGGTCTCAGTAATCAAATTCATTTCTTAATACTTCTACACGCACCCCCTTTTAATAACCCCTCCTAGCACTTTCGTGTTCCCTCACTTCTATCTATGGACGCTTACGCGCTCCCTCACTTGGAGCACTGTCGTACTCCACCAAGCCATGGGCTTGGATCGTTCGGTCGTGCCGCACTCGACCACGCATAAAGCGTGGATCGTTCGGTCATCTCAGTAATCAAATCCACCGTGCCCCCAATTTATTGGTGGGTTTCTTAATACTTCTACGAATTGATCGGTGGGAAATGGAAGGGTGGAAAGTCTCAGTAATCAAATCCATTTCTTAATACTTCTACAGTAACAACATGAAGATTCTGTCTCCTGCTGGGTCTCAGTAATCAAATCCATTTCTTAATACTTCTACTAGGGGTTTGATGGTTGCAGAAATCGCCGCAAGTCTCAGTAATCAAATCCATTTCTTAATACTTCTACTAAAAATTATTAGCACCAGGCCTGGTGCAATGGTCTCAGTAATCAAATTCATTTCTTAATACTTCTACTATGGGCTCAGAAGTGTCGCAAGAGTTTGCAGGTCTCAGTAATCAAATTCATTTCTTAATACTTCTACATATAGCTTTTTTTTCTGGTGAGGTGATAGATGTCTCAGTAATCAAATTCATTTCTTAATACTTCTACTTTGGTACTTGTTTTACCCGTTATTAAGGGGAGTCTCAGTAATCAAATTCATTTCTTAATACTTCTACGATAGTAGG
>CAYXKO010000050.1:0-11450 GCA_964465435.1 uncultured Saprospiraceae bacterium
ACTGCCGGCACAAACCTTATGATGGATGCATGGTCTGATGAAAATCACAGGGATGGGGTAACCACAGCAGATATACTCAGAATTCAAAAACACATTCTCGGACAGGAACTGATCCGAGATCCCTATGAGCTGATTGCTGCGGATGTGGACCAGAGCGGACACATCTCAGCAAGAGATATCTCTCTCATCAGACAGCTCATTTTGGGAATGACAGAGAGTTTTCCTTCCGGGAAATCCTTGCTTTGCATCGATAAAAAACATAGCTTCAGCGATCCGTTGAATCCCTGGGTGGAATTCAATAAATTTTTACAGCCCCGGTCGCTGCTTCTTGACCAGGATCTGGATGTTGAACTCATTGGGATCAAGCTGGGAGATCTGAATAAAAGCATGCCCAGGAGAAATATTATTTCCGACCAGGATAAATACATGCTCCGCATTGAAAGACAGGGTAGGAATCTGGTGATCAGGAGTGGATTTGATGGAGATTTGGAAGCTATGCAAATGGCTTTGACAATTGACCCTTCCTGCAATCTCCGGGATCTCTCAGTTTCAAGTTTGATCGATCCCGTCTGGGATCCTTCTTTTGTCAATATTGAAGGAAATGAACTGAGGATATCTGCTTCCTTTGCAAAGGCTGTCAGAATTCATAAAGGGGATCCATTGTTCGTATTTGAGGTAGATGGATTGGATCTGTTTTGTGATTCAGGTCCATCTCTGTCCTCTGCAGTGCTGCCCGAATTGTGTGTGAAAAATCAGATGCCGGCTCCGATCGTTTTAGTTGCGCATCAGGAAGATGGAAATCAAGTTTACAAGGATTTTTCAATACTTGAGTGGGGCCCCAGTCCATTTCAGGAAGAACTAAATGTGAGTCTTGCGGCTCATGAAAATGTTCTGATAAAAGTTACAGTGACAGATGTTCTTGGAAGGAAGATAAGGGAGCAAACCCATAGCATTTCCGGGCCTTTCAATCGAATCAGGCTGGATAGGAATAATTTCCTGACTCCGGGTCTTTATCATATAAAATTGGAATCATCAGGGCTTTCTGAGACACTGAGGGTCATTCGTCAATGATTATCGCCATTCATTCATTAAACCGAAATTCCGAATCATGGAAACATATATCTCATTTATAAATCCCATCCCAAAATGGTTTTTGCGCAGGGTGTCTGGTGCCGGCCTTGTGCTGATTTTGATTTCGGCGCTTCAGTTTGAATCCACATTGAAGGCCGGTCCTATGGACTGGCCTTCAGCCAGACTGGATTGCGCACCAATGCCGGATCTGGGATCTTCCGTCTCTGTCCTTACTTGTCAGGGACTGGTCCAGATATCCCTGGATCAGAACGGACGGGCTCCCCTGACCGCACAGATGTTGCTCACAGACAGATTTCCGAGTTATGGCAGATTCAAGGTTTATGTGAATGAAACGGGCAGGAATTATCTCGATTGTTCGGACCTTGGCAAAACCCGTACTGCCACTGTTTTGGATACCACCACCGGTATGAGCTGCTGGTCCATGTTGAAGGTAGAGGACAAACTGCCTCCCGTCGTCGCCTGCGCCATTGACAGTTTACCATGTCAGACGGATCCGTACTTGTACGATTATACGGGATACGTCCGGGCATTGGATAATTGTGACCCGGCGTTGGAAATTCGATATAGCTTCCGGTTTGAAAAATATTTCTGTGATCCCATTATTTCCGGCGTAAGCCTGGTCAATTTTACTGTAATAGATGATCATGGCAATTCGTCGACTTGCAGCACACAGATCTATTTCCGCAAGGCGAGTCTCGCAGAGGTGGTTTTTCCGGCGGATGATACCTTGTATTGTCCCGCTTTTGATCTCAGCCAATCCGGAGAGCCTACCGTTTTTGGTAATCCTGTAACTGCACTTTGCGATCTGTTTGTGGGAGTGAATACCGACACCATTCCGGTTTGCGGTGGCATGGTGAAATTGCAAAGGAGATGGTTTGTGACAGACTGGTGCACTCGGACCATGCGTACCGATACACAATACGTTGTTGTCGCCGATACACTGCCTCCGGTTTTGGTTTGTCCTCCCAACTTAAGCTTGTATGCAAAGCCGGACGCTTGCCTTGGAGATTGGCGTATTCCTGCGCTCACTGCGTCGGACGCCTGCAGTCCGCAATCCTCACTGTTGTATTATGTCCGGATTGACAGTCATTATTTAAGAAGACCCGGAGATTTGGTCAGCCTTGGTGTGGGACTTCACACGATCCAATATATTGCTTTGGATCCCTGTGGCAATTCAGATACCTGTACAGGAACCTTGAATGTCCTGGACAGAACGCCCCCTACACTTATTTGTCCGCCTAATCTGGTATTGGCCCTGGATGGAAGCGGCCAGACCTCCCTGAATGCGGATTACTTCAGGAGCATAGGGTATTTTTTTGATAACTGTGGTATTTACGATGTCCAGATCAGGAGAATGACCAACCGTTGCGGATTTCCTGCAGATACCAGTTTCGGACACTCCATTCGTTTTTGCTGCGCAGATGCGGGACTCAATGAAATGATTGCGATCAAGGTAACGGATCCAACGGGCAATGCCAATTTCTGCATGATCAATATTGAAATCCAGAATAAAAATGTGGTCACCATCCTTTGTCCTGCAAACATCACCTTGAGCTGTACCCAGGATCGCAACAACCTGGATCTTACCGGCAGGTTGGGATTGTCCGGAGTGTGCATTGATACAGCAACCAATGGAATTACATTTGCCGATTCAGGCACCCTGGACAGTTGCAAACAAGGCATCATTGTCAGGAAGTGGAGGGTTGAATTCCGGAATGGCAGTATTGATACCAGTTGCAGGCAACAGATCAGAATAGTCAACAACTATGTGTTTAGCCCGACAAGCATTATTTGGGCCAGAGATACTTCAGTGAGTGGTTGCAGACCAATTCATCCCGACTCAATCAGATCCAGACCAATCATACCATCAGACAGCTGCAATACGGTCTCATTCAGCTGGAGGGACAGCATGGTCATGCGCCATCCTGATTCCTGTCACAGGATTCTCAGACTTTGGTTTGCCCGATCCTCCTGTACAAAAATGTCTGCTCGCGATACTCAGATCATTGATCTATCTAATTTTAAAGCCCCAAGACTAAAAGGGCCACGGGATACCCTGTATTGTTCCACTGCGGACAGTTGTAATCCTTTTTTGATCTTGCAGGCAGTCGCGGTAACAAGCTGTAATACGGGAGTTACCATTGTTAATGACTATAATGGTAACGGGGCCAATGCAAGTGATGTTTATCCTTTGGGAAGAACACGGGTGATTTTTACAGCAACGGATGATTGTGGCAATGTATCCAAAGATACCGTCAATATAGAACTGGTCGATAAAATTTCGCCGCAGGTAAATTGCAGGAGGATCTTGCGCGAAATTGAAATTTTTGACAGCGCAAGAATCGTGGCAAGGGATTTGCTGCAAAGTTTCTCTGATAATTGTACCCGTCCGGAAAATATCAGAATCACGTTTGATCAGCTCAATATGAATGATTCAGTCCGGTACATATCCTGTGCACAACACAGGCAGTACCCGGATTCAATCTGGAGGTTTCCGGTATACGTAATTGATGAATCGGGAAATAAGGCAGTTTGCATTGGACTGGTGGACGTGGACGACCCCAACAATTACTGCAATTCCCTGCAGGGTGGCACGACTGTTCTTGTAACAGGCTTGGTCAGAAATGTATCCGACAAACCGATGGAGCAGGTAGAGCTCATGGCACAGGATCAGACAATCCTGACTGAAACAGATCATTTGGGGCATTATAGCCTTGGGCAAGTTCCAACCGGGTCCTCCGTGTTCTTCAAACCGGAATATTCAAACGGAGACTGGTTGGATGGGGTGACTACCCAGGATATCCTGTACATACAAAAACACATTCTGGGCATTGACCAGTTTAATAAACCGCAGCAGTGGATTGCTGCAGACGTCGATCGCGATGGAAGGGTCAGTACCCGGGATCTGCTTTGGATCAGAAAGCTGATCCTGGGAATGGAAAATGAGGTGCCTGGAAATACGGCCTGGAGATTTATCCGGGAGGACTACAGGTTTAAAAATCCACTGAATCCGCTGGAGGATAATCCTGAGGAATGTTTTGCAAGCCCATCCATACAGAAGGACCAGGCTGTAAATTTCCTGTCGATCAAGACGGGTGATGTGAGTGGCTCATCCGGATACCGGGAACGCGTAGCGGAAGGACGCCTGCGGCATGCGGAATTCAGGGTCGAAGACCACATTTTATCCGAAGGCATGAAGAACCATTCCGATTTTATGGTCAACGATGACCTTACCCTGGAAGGCTATCAGTTCAGCTTGACTTTTGACCCCAACCTTGCTTCCATCGACCGGCTGGTTGATTATTCCTCCAATGCACAGGGCGTGGACATGGATCCTTCCATGTATCACGTCAAGGGCAACACTTTGGTGGTATCCTATACCTCCTCGTTCCCCACACGTCTCATCAAAGACCAGAAGATGCTTAGAATCGTCTGGTCCGCCAGACAAAACAGCAGTCTAAAGGAACTGCTGCGGGATACGGACTATCGCAGCAATGAAATTTATACGACCAACAGCATGGCAGCTCCGCTTTACCTCAGGCTGATGAATGGTTTTATCGCTGAGCCCGATATAAAAAACTGGAAAATAGCCCCCAATCCTTTCCGGGACCATCTTTGCATCCAATTCGAATCAAACACAGGCATGGATTGCAGGCTTGAAATTCGGGACATGGCGGGAAGGGCGGTATGGGATGAATGGAGGTCTGTGGAAAGGGGATTAAACAGCTGGTGCGTAGAAACAGGCAGGCTTGCTCTGCCTCAGGGAATGTATTTGTACCGCTTCAGCACAGGCCAGATAGAGAAAAAGGGAAAGCTGATAAAGGGAAGAGATTAGGAAAGCCTTTTGTCAGTGAGCCATTCCAGTTTTTCCATGATACCGACTTATACAATACCGGGGGTCCTATTTACCTGAAGCCCCCGGTTGAAGGGCTTAGGCGATTCGGATCTCCAGGTCTCAGAAACCGGGCTTTGGGGCCGGATAGGTACCAAAACGACCCTCCTTTTCTTGAATAATTACACATTATTACTATTTATATATATCAATTCTCGTCTTTTTTAAGGAAAAATTACAAGGAATAATATCTATATTATTTTAAATTACAGATATTTATAAATTATAATTTAAATTAATATAAAAAAATACCTATATATGGGTATATACGGACTCTGCATAATTTGCATACCTTTGTCACGTATTAGAATTTTTAGCTATTTGTATATAACTGAATAAAAATTATAAACAGATAGTTGAAAGTTTCAATGTTACTGTTACTTTTGTGGCAGTAACAACCCAACCCACCCAATAGTAGATCCTCTCTTAGCGCATAAACGCGCAGTTTAGCTTTTTACCAACGAATGATTTTAGGACTTTGTCAGAAAAGTCGCGTGCATTAGGCTCTGCCTTTTCCCGTGTTTTTTCCGACTGAAATGCTCGTGTAAATATCCCTCAGGGTATTTGACAGGCCTGTCCTATGCTCTGAGTCAAAGCGAAATTTTTAAATCATTAAATAGAGGATCTCATGGAGAAAACGATTTTTACATCTCCCATTTCTAACAAAAGCAACACATCAAACAGTACCAGTTTTTGGTCCGGTATGCTGATGTTCATCTTCGCCCTTGTTTTTTCTGACCGGGGATTGATGGCCCAGCCTACCCCTTGTGCTTTGGCGTGCAATGGGCTTACCCAGGTTTCTTTGGATCAGAATTGTCAGGCTGTTGTTACGCCTGCCATGATCCTGAACGACACCTTGTCCAGCTGCAGAGGTGGACAATTTTCAGTTACCATTTTTGACAAATTTAAAAAGCCTTTGGTGCCACCCAACAGGGTGACGGGTGCACAGGCCGGCCAGAAGCTGCAGGTGGAGATCCGCGATCTCATCAGCGGCAACAGGTGCTGGGGTGACATCCTGGTGGAAGACAAACTGCCCCCGGTGATCGAGTGCAGAAGGGACACGATTCCATGTTTCTTTGCGATCAACTTTCACCCGTTTTACGAGGATGCCTGTACCTGGGATACCCTGATCCTGGTAGATTAGATAGTAACACCTATCCCCTGCAACGATCAGTTTGTAAAGCAGGTGGTCAGAAGGTATAAGGCCAGAGACCTGTTTGGCAACGAATCCGCGGTTTGTTCTGATACAACATTGCTCAAGAGGTTTGACACCTCAAGGGTGATCTGTCCCCTGGATTGGTCGCTTGCCAATGGCCGTCCCATCAATTGCAAAGACATAAGGTACAACAGAATTCCACTGGACAGCAGAGGCCATCCCATGCCGAGTTATGCTGGAGTACCACTTTATTACGATACCGTGAGCCGCAATCCCCTGAATATCGATACAGTGGCCCTTTGGCCCAACAGCGATATTTATTGCAACGTCGCTACGCGTTACGAGGACATCAATTTGGGTAAAATAGGTTGTGTGACCAAGATCATGCGTATGTGGACCATTCGCGAATGGTATTGCAGCCGTGAGATTTCCAGGACCTGTATCCAGCTGATTGAAATCGTGGACAGGGAAGCTCCTTACGTACATTGTCCCTATCCGATCGAAGCTACAACCGATGGTAATTACCGTTGCGAAGGTACCGTATCCCTGCCTCCCGCTGTTGTATTTGACAGCTGTGGCGGACCGGTTCGCGTGGACGTGGTGTACCCGGGCGGCATCCTCACCAACCGCAATGGTGGTGTGGTCAAACTGCCTGTCGGTAATCACAGGATCTGGTACCGTGCATACGATGATTGCTACAACGTGGATAGCTGCTATGTGGATGTAACAGTCAGAGACAAGACTGCTCCGGTTGCCATTTGCGATCGCGAGACTGTAGTTGCTCTGAGCATCGATGGCAGGGCTCATGTTTATGCCAAAACCTTTGACGATGGATCCTATGACGATTGTCATATTGATTCCATGCTGGTGAGAAGAATGAACGACGGTCCTTGCGATGCTGATAACCTTGCGGATCCTTTCAGGCCTTATGTTGAATTCTGCTGCGAAGATGTAGGTCAGACAGTGACTGTTGTCTTCCGCGTCAAGGACAAGTGGGGCAATACCAACGACTGCATGGTCCAGGTGGAGGTACAGGATAAGCTCAAGCCAATCTGCAGGCCTCCTGTAGACCTGACGGTAGCCTGTGATTATCACTTTACTACCGCAGACCTGAGTGTATTTGGCGTGATTCAGACTGATTCCGCTCTGCTCTATAACACGCGCACCATCCGTTATGTAAAAAATTGTCTCAATCAGGATACTACTTTTAAAATCCACGATGGATTTGCGCACGACAATTGCAATCTGACCATCAGGACCTGGTTCAGGGATGACAGAACCCAGTGTAATGTCGGTACCATCACCAGGTATTGGGAAGTGAGTGACAGAAACGGAGTAGATACCTGCAAACAGGTAATTACTTTCAGAAATTACTGTCCCTTCAGATTGGGTTACGATATAATCTGGCCCAGAGATACCGTACTGACCATGTGTATTGATCCCACTAGACTGGGTGCTGACAGTACAGGCAGACCTCGCACAATCAACGAAGACAAATGCGATCTGGTTGGATTCAGCATGAAGGATGAGATCTTCAGGATCGTAAATGGTGCTGATGCTTGCTACAAAATACTAAGGACCTGGAAAGCAATTGACTGGTGTCAGTTTTACTACAATCCGGGCACCCGCCAATACGAATATGCCACTGTCTCACACATCCAGGTCATCAAGGTAAATAACTTAGTGGCTCCTCGGATTACAGGTAACTTCAGAGATACTACTTTCTGCACGTTTGACAGTTGCACCAATGGACCTGCACATCTAATGGCATTTGCTGAAGACGATTGTACACCTGCAGAGGAACTTTACTGGGAGTATCATGTGGACCTCGATAGAAATGGTACTTATGATATTTTCAATTCCGGAACTGGTGATACAATCAATGCATCCGGCAGATACAGATTTGGTCGCCATACCATCAAGTATGTGTTTGAAGATAAGTGCGGCAACAAGACCACCCGCACCCGTGACTTTACCGTCATGAACTGCAAGCAGCCTACTCCTTACTGTCTGAACGGTCTCGCAGTTGACCTGATGCCAATGGACAGCGATGGAGACGGTCAGATTGATACAGCCATGATCTGTGTCTGGGCCTCAGACCTCGACCGGGGAAGTTACCATCCCTGTGGCAACAGAGTGACTTTCTCCTTCTCAAGTGATACGACTGACAAATCCAAGTGCTTTGGTTGCAGGGACGTTGGCCAACAGACTGTAGAAATGTGGGTTACCGATGTGGTCACCGGCCAGCAGGCATATTGCACCACCTTTATTGATGTGCAGGACAACAACAGGGCATGCAGAAGGCGGACCCTTACCGGTACTGTTTCCGGTCTGATCAAAGCTCAGACAAGCGCTGGTTCTGAACCCGTCAAACAGGTAGAAGTGAATCTGGAGGGCAGCAACATGCCTAAATATGTCACCAACCAGTCAGGCTCTTACGCATTCACCAACATGAATATCAATGGAGCCACCTATGTGGTGAAGCCTTACAAGAATGACGACCATGCAAATGGAATTACCACTGCTGACATCGTTAAGATTCAGAGACACATTCTGGGATTGGAGCAGCTCAATGATCCTTATCTGATCATCGCAGCAGATGTCAACGACAGTAAGTCCATTACTTCGGCAGACATCATCGAGTTACGCAAGCTGATACTGGGTCAGATCAATCAGTTCTCCAAGAACACATCCTGGGTATTTGTAGACAAGGGGTATGTGTTTGATGAAAACAACGATGCTGCCCTGCATGAGTCTTATCCGAAAAGCTATACCATCTCACCGTTCAACAAGGATATGAACATCGACTTCCAGGCGGTGAAGATCGGCGATATCAATGGCTCTGTTGTGGCCAATGCCGCAAGGTCATCATCCAGGTCCGCTGAGGCATTGAGTGTCATTGCCAATGAGAGATTCTTCAATGCGGGTGATGAATTTATGGTTCCCTTCCAGTTTGTGTCACAGGATGCAATCTCAGGATTCCAGTTTACCATACAGTTTGATCCTGCAGTAATGGAGTACTCTGACATCATCAGCTACTCGGATATGGTCTCAAAAGAAAGCTTCGGAATCCACAAAATAAGCTCTGGTTTCATCAGCATCAGCTGCAACAATCACAAAGGCACGGCAATTGAAAATCTTGGTGAATTGTTTGCGATCAAATTCAGAGCTCTTTCGAAAGGTCAACTGTCAACTACGCTACAAATAAATTCTACTGTTACTTCAGCCGTGGCTTATGGCTCCGGTCTCGAAGAAATGAACGTCATGCTCGGGTTCAGAAACGGAACCACTGTCAGCGAACAGCCCGGATTCGTACTGTACCAGAACCAACCAAATCCATTCTCTGACCAGACGGTCATTGGTTTTGAAATGCCGCGTGCGGCCAAAGCCAAACTGACTGTGTATGATCTCAACAGCAAGGTTGTCTATCAGACTTCCATCCAGGCTGTAAAGGGATACAACAGCATTCAGGTCAACCACTTGCAGCTCGGTGTTACCGGCGTCCTCTACTATCAGCTGGATGCAGAAGGATATACCGCTACGAGGAGAATGGTAGTGATCCAATAAGGCTAAATTCGTTTTGTTCTAAAGAGTTTACTGTTTTTGGGATGGGACCCCTCTTGGATAACGATCCAAGGGGGTTCTTTTTTTTATAGGAACTTATTGGCAAGGTTGAGCATTCAAGAAATTACATTTGCAGTCAATTTTTTAATTTGAAGAGGATACTTGCACTGGATTACGGAAAAAAGAGATCGGGTCTTGCGGTGACAGACCCTCTCAGGATCATTGTTTCTCCACTGGATTCCGTTGCTACGGAGGACCTGATGGATTATCTTGAAAGATACTGTATGACTGAGGATGTGGAGAAGATCGTGATAGGAATGCCTGTACATGCAGATGGTGAGGACACTTATCTTTCCGAAGAGATCAGGATTTTTGGCCGGGATCTCGGTCAAAAGATAAAGGGCCTTGAAATAGTTTTTTTTGACGAATCTTTCAGTTCTGCAAAAGCAAAGGAAGTAATCCTGCGAAGTGGTCTGCCAAAAATGAAAAGGCGGGACAAATCCCGGGTGGACCGAGTCAGTGCCGCGATTATTCTCCAGGAGTATCTTGGACATTATTAAACATATTTTAAACTCTATGGAGCAAAAACTGGAATGGATAGACACTCATACGCATATCTATCTGCCTGAATTTGACGAGGACAGGAAGGCTATGCTGGACAGGGCATTAGACCTGGGTGTGAGTAAGGTCCTTTTGCCAAATATTGATCTGGATTCACTGGATATACTGGATTCCGTGACCCTTGAATTTCCCGGCGTCTGTTATCCCATGATGGGCCTTCATCCGTGTTCTGTGAGTGAAAACTACCTCAGGGACCTGGATCAGCTGGAGCGAAGGCTCAGGACGGGCCGTTTTTATGGAGTTGGCGAGATCGGATTGGACCTTTACTGGGATAAATCCGGATTTGACAGGCAGGTGGATGCTTTCCGGAGTCAATTGAAATGGGCTGCTGAACTTGGTCTTCCGGTCAGTGTGCATACACGGGATGCGACCGAAGAGGCCCTGGCCATTGTGGAGGAGCTTCAGGACGGCAGGCTTAAGGGAGTGTTTCATTGTTTTGGGGGAACCAGGGAACAGGCCGAAAGGCTTCGGAATGTTGGTTTTTTTATTGGAGTCGGTGGGGTGGTGACGTACAAATCCAGTCAACTGGGCCTTTTGTTGTCCCAAACAGGGCTTTCTCATGTTGTATTGGAAACAGACGCCCCATATCTGAGTCCGGTACCTCACAGGGGCAAAAGAAACGAACCATCGTATATACCCCTGGTGGGGGCCAGGATTGCCGAATGCCTGAGTATGAGTTTGGGAGAAGTGGCCGGGATCACAACCCGAAATGCCCTTAATATCTTTGGATTAAACTAAATGAAATCCATTCTTGAAAACTTTCCTATCTTTGCGCTCGCTTTATTGGAGCTTTACGGAGAGTTGTCCGAGTGGTCGAAGGAGCACGCCTGGAAAGTGTGTATACCCCAAAAGGGTATCGAGGGTTCGAATCCCTCTCTCTCCGCTTAATTAATATATTCTTTCTTTACTTCGAGAGTAAGGTGGTTATCACTTAGCAGTCGCTCACAAAGCGGTGCTGATTTAGGAAGTTCATACAGAAAGAAATAATTCATAGCAGCAAGTTTACCTTCGTAGAAATTTTTCTCATCGCCACTTGCGGTGCCAACTGCTTTTTGAGCTATTATTCCCATTTTCAGCCACTGCCACGCAATAGAGACTATTCCTGCATTTTCAAGAAAAAGTGTT
>CAYXKO010000051.1:0-11230 GCA_964465435.1 uncultured Saprospiraceae bacterium
GCTTAAGCTATCAAACCTTTTTTCCATTTTATTCTTTTAACTTGCTCAAAGTTAATAAAATATCTAGTATTTTAGCTGCCTAATTCAGTTCAAAATTTTAACTTATTTAGGACAGGTGTGCTGATTTTTCATTGCTGAAACGTGGTTTCAGATAGCTGAATCAGATTTGAAAAAGTCCGTCTGCAATGAAAAGAGTATGAAAATACATGGATCAGCCTCGCGGGATGAGGCAAGCCTTCATTTTGGCATCCGCAATTTGATCACCATGGATGAGATCACGGTCAATGCCCCGATCAGGAGTATCCCAGAGTCAATGCCCCACAGGTCAGCTGTGATCCCGGATAGAATTGCTCCGATGGCATAGCCCAGGTCTCTCCAAAGTCTGAAAATCCCGATGCTCTCGGCTCTTTGACCCGGTGTGGTGGCGTGGGCAATGGTCGTAAGAAAAGTGGGATAGACCATGGCCGTGCCGAGTCCCAGGATTGCGGAGATCAGGGCCAGCCAAAGGTAAGTGCCGGCAAAAGGGATCAGAAGGATGGCGATTCCCTGCAGGAGCATGCCCCAGAATAATAAGTTCTTTCGGGACCAGGCATCTGCCATTTTACCTGTGAACAGCTGCCCAATGCCCCACACGGTCGGATAAATGGCAGTAAGGCTTCCGATGGTTGCAATGTCAAAATGGAGAGAGGCCAGGACCATGGGGAAAAGGCCCCAGATCATCCCGTCGTTTAAATTGTTGACCATTCCGGCCTGGGTGACGGAACTGAGTGTCTTGTCGCGGAAGCTGGTCTGGACAAATACGTTCTTCTGCGGCACATTGGGATCTTTGAGGCTTTCAAGGTAAACGAATGCGCGCGTATCTCGTACGAAGAATAAGGTCAGGATGAGACCCGTTATGGAAAGGCCGACGCCGAGATAAAACGGATAGGGACTGATCCCAAAGTGATGGGCCAGATAACCGCTGAGAAAGGCAATAAACCCAACGGCAAAATATCCAGAAAATTCGTTGAGGCCCATGGCCAGTCCTCTGTTTTTTTCACCCACCAGGTCGATCTTCATGACCACCGTGCTGCTCCATGCCAGCCCCTGACTGAGTCCCAGAAGCACATTGGCGAAGATCACCCAGTTCCAGTGATTCGCATGGATCAGAATCCAGGGTACAGGAAGGGCGATCAGCCATCCGGCTAGCAGCAGGGTCTTGCGACCCCAGCGATTGGCCAGTCTGCCTGTCAGATAGTTGGAGATGGCCTTGGTCAGGCCAAAGGCCACGATAAATGAAAGTATGGCCGTCCTGGAGGCTACCCCAAAGACCTGATCGGCATATTCGTGAAATATGCTCCGCTCCATGCCGATCATGCCGCCCACCAGGGCGTTGATCAGTACCAGCAGGATGAATTGTTGCCAGTTTTCCCTGAGTCCCTGTTGCGCGCGGCCCGATTGCAGATTGTCCGTTTTGATCTGACAAAAATAACCCATGGGTAGGTGCATTTTTGTGACTGAGGTTACATTGCCCTTTGGCTGCAAGTAAAATGGATCAATCCTTCACAAGGCTAAGCCGGATGTTTGCATGATCGGCATCCTTCCTTTTTTTTGGAAGTCTGAGGATCTTTTTACCTGCGGGTCATTTGAAATATTGATGGAAGATTTCCAGTGCGGAATTTATTTCCTCCACGATCCTGCCTGCTTCTTCCGGGTCCTGTACTTCCGAAAGTTCCGCCACCAAGTTCATAAATGGCAGTAGCCATTTATGCAATTCCTCGTGTGCTTTTCCTTCCATGGTACATTTGGATATGAGTTCTTCCAGGTCTTGCTGCATTCGGGCAGCCAAGGCCTCAAAATCCCGTTCGGAGTTGCTTTTATACAAACCTACGGCATTTTCCATGTTTCTGATGTTGTTTAACATGGGTGGGTCCACCGGCCATTTTTCTCCCTGGTTCAATTCCAGACCCCAATCTCCAGCGAGAGATGTGACTTGTTGCACCTCCGATTGCTGCGTGGAGGCGGGTTCCTGTATTTTGGATTTACAGCCCGCCCAAAAGGCGAAAGAGCATAGAATAATTGAGGTTCCACTCAGAATCCAATTTGCCTTCATGATTCAATGATTTGATACTTGGGTAACGCACCACGGGCCAGGCGGGTTCCATGATCCGGGAAAGTATGCTGGTACGAACACCTGGAAAGTGAAACTTCCTGAATGGATTAGTTGGATGATAAGGGGCCAGTAATTGTATGCTTTGAACATGCCAGGCGGTTCGAAACAAACCGCGATGGATGAAATGGCATGAAGAGGATTTTACTTGCTGTCCACTGAAATTTGGCTTTCCGTCGTTTGTTTGAGAAAAGCACGATTCAGCAGCTCAAGAATAAGTCCTGATCCACTGTTGGGAATCATGCAGGACAATGCCTTCCATTCAAAGGAATGTAAGGAAATTACAGCTTGCTTATGCCTGTTTTATTTTGCTCCTGCCAGTCTGGCTCCCAGATATGCCATGGGGAAGTAGGCGAGGATCAGGTCTGTGGCATTGAACCACAGGGGTGAGGGAAGTTGCATGATCATCATGATGCCACCCAGCATGAATACAAAGCCGATCAGCAGTCCCAGGATCAGTTTTTGGCTGATTGCCAGATAGGCTGCAACAAAGGCCCCGGCCAGGCTGCCCAGGGCATGTGCCAGAAAGGGCATGATAAAATGCCTGGGTTCCATGAGTTTCATGCCTTCCTGCAGACCTTCCGGGGTGGTCAGATCGACACCTGCCGGAGGCGGGATGATGGAGCTGCTAAGCATGATAAGGCCGCCATTGACCAACATGCCGACCAGGATGCCGGCTATGGCTGCCAGAACATTGCGAACAATAGGATTCATATGGTTTTGTTTTGTTGTGAATTTCTATCCGTTGAATGGATTAGCTATGCAAATTTAACATTCCCGGAGAATTTTCATCGGTTCATTTCGAACGACCTAAAGCAGGCAAACTTACTTGCCGCATTGAGTGTCTATTATCTTTTTCGAAAGAACTGATCGCAGCCGTCAAAATAGCTTGCATTGAAAACGATCTTGTTGTCACAAATGAGTATCCTTCCCTGCATTTGCAAAACGGGCGGATCTGCCTCAATCCCGAAATAACTTCCATCTGCCCTGATCAGTCTCCATTTTGAAACCTGCACGGTCGCTCCATTTTGAAGCAGCTCCAGGCCGTCCGGGGCCGCGAAGAAGATCTGAAGTCCTTTGTACTCGCGGTCATTGGCCTTATCCGGCGTCCAGTAACATCTTACAAATTCCCAATCCCATTTTCCCTGAAGGTCCTGGAGCAGCTCTGCAGAATCCAGCTGGTGTTGCTGACGGCAGTCCCAGAATTCCGATAGGGAAGGTTCATGCTCCTCTTTCTTGCAACAGGAGGCAATCAGGAGCGCAAGGGCAGATGCAGCGATGGCGCTTATGAGGATGGAGTACTTCATATGTCAAGCCAAACGCAATCAGATGGTACTTCCTTGTTTTAAGAACCCTGTTTTTTTCCGACTAGCCTACTGCTGACCTTCCGGCAGCCATTTGGTGGTATGCGGAGCTTTGTATTCCTGCATTTTTTTTAGCAAGGCGCTGATCTCACTATCGCAAAGCACCATATCCCGGTATACTTCTTTGAGGAAAGACTCATCGGTCATGGTTTGGATCATCCTCAGCAGCGGATCGAAAAAAGAATTCACATTGAGCAGGGCAATGGGTTTCTGGTGCAGCCCAAGCTGAGACCAGGTGAGCATTTCAAACAGTTCGTCCAGCGTGCCATATCCTCCGGGCAATGCGATCACCCCATCGCAGAGCTCATTCATTTTGGTTTTTCTTTCGTGCATGGTCTCTGTTTCGATCAATTGGCTTACACGGGGATGGGCGAGTTCCTTGTCTTTCAGAAACCCTGGAATGACGCCGGTCACCTCGCCTCCGTTGTCCAGCGCTCCATCAGCCAGTGCGCCCATCAATCCCACCTTTCCCCCGCCAAAGATGATCCCGATGCCCTCCTTTGCCAGCACCTTTCCGGTCTCGTAGGCTGCCAGCCGGTAAAGGGCATCTCTGCCGGCGCTGGCTCCGCAAAAGACAGCTATTTTTCTGATCGAAGTTTTTTCTGACATAGAATTTTAATGGCTTTTGATAAAATTTGAAATAGGATGAAGGGCTGGTTTGCGCAGGATAGTAGGAACCCGATTTTTGTGAAGATAAACTTGAACCTTATTTTTTTGCATTGGGATGATGGAATTCGATCAGCACATTTCCAATTTTTTTTCCGGACGCCGCGTATTGAAATGCTTCAGATATTTCATCCAGGGTATAGCTCCGGTCGATCAATGGCCTGAATGCGTTTTTTTCAATCAGGCCGATGACGTAAGATATGCTTTCCCGGATGTCTCCGGGTATGGGGAAGATCACTTTTTTGCCACCCGAGAGCGGGGTGATCAGGGCCAGCAGGGGATTCTGGATCCAGGGACCGGGTTCGGAGGAAATGTAGATGCCTTTCTCTGTGAGCAGTGACTTGCATTTTTGGAAACTGCTTTTCCCGACTGCATCAAAGACATAATCATATTGCTCAGTGGATTTTGTAAAATCCTCCTGCTCGTAGTCGATCAGATCATCCGCCCCCATGGACCTGATCCGATCGAAATGGGCCCTGGCGCAAACAGCTGTGATCCGGAGACCCTCGTATTTGAGCATTTGGACCAGGGCGGAACCAATGGCCCCTGTGGCTCCATTGACCAATACGCGTTGGCCGGATTTGAGATGGACCTTATTGATGAAATTATAAGCGTAGTGAGCACCCTCCAGGCTGGCAGCAGCTTCCGGGTGGCTCAGGCCTTGTGGGAGCCTGAATATGGGTTTCTCCTCGCTGAGGCAAAAGCACTCCGCATGAGACCCCAGCCCCTGGTCATGGAAACCAAATATTTCTTCGCCAATGCTGAGATCGCGGATCTCTGTTCCGATTGCTCGGATGATGCCGGAAAAATCGGTGCCCGTCGATGCAATTTTCGGCTTCAGGAATCCGGTAAATAGCCTCATGATCCAGGGTTTGCCTGTCAGGATCGCGCAATCGGTTCGGTTCACGGTTGTGGCAAATACCTGGACGAGAAGTTCTTTGGGGGCAGGCAGGGGAGGGTCGATGTCCACTACCCTGATCGAAGAGGGTGGCCCATATTGCAGGCGGATGGCTGCTTTCATTTGTTTGGATGTATTGAGTTTCTATTCAAGACTTCCGGTGGGCTGGTGCCAACCTTCAGTGTTTTTTTTATTTTATTGAAGTGAATTACTTTCTCTTTTTTGTGCTTCCCGAACTTTCCCTGACCCTGAACTCCACGATGCGTCTGATCAGGCCCAGCGGCAGAGGGCGGTCCAATGGAAACTGCACGGATCCCTTGCCTTGTTTGTATCCCTTCAGTTCTTCCCGGAAGGCCTCATGGCCTGTTGGCGTAGCGTAAAACCCGATGTGATTTGTGAACGCGGCAAAGTATACCAATGGCTTGCCTTCCAGTTTATAGGCGGGCATGCCATACGAAAATCCTTCTTCGGATCGGGGAGCCTCTTCCTGAATGACCTCCCTGATTTGATTCAGCCTTTCCTGCACTTCGGGAGGAAAGCGGCCGATGTATTCACTTACGGGATCCATAAAGTCTGTACATTTTACTGGAAAGTGATCGGGGAATAAGAGTTTGGTATGAAGTTGTATCAGGAGGCGGAATCTTTATTCGCGTTCCAGCCGGTATTCGTTTCTTTGAATCCATTCCGCTCCATCCAGATATTTTACCTCCTTGCGAATATTGAGACTGGTCTTTGTGGCAAGGTAGCTGCGTCGGATCAGTGCGGGTTTTTGTTCATTGCCGTCTAGTGCAAATTGCTCTGTGATCAGCGTCAGGCAATCGCTGCAGGGTCTGGTTTTTAGTTGCACGACTTCTTCGTCGACCATGGTGCCGTAATAGTGTACGCTTACGGTGTCGGACGAGTTCGCCTTGGGTTCGTCCGGATAAGAAAAGCTGAAGATAAAATCATCGCTGTCGCCAACCCGCTGAATGCCCAGTTTGGCGGCAATGCTCTGCTCCTTTCCGGAACTGTAGTCGAGATAAGTAAGACGTCCTGTCCAGCTTCCTGTCATGGGTAGAAGGTCTTTGGCGCTGACCGTGACGGAATCCTGCGCGGCAATCCCCTGGCAAATGAATAGGGCAGTCATCGCGACCAGGATGGTCTTTAGGTTGTTTTTTGTGTTTATCAGCATACTTCAGGACTTTGGTATATTTTCAAATCAGTAAACTTCTTTGTTTATGGATTTAGTCAATCTTTACCGGGAAGTGGTGTGGTCAGAAAATCTTTTTTTATACGGGTTCAACCAGGTTTTTTCAATCCTGTTTTGGGAAATGATTTTTGATTCCCGGATCACTTTGGTTTTTTTGAACAAGATTGTGGTGCAGGATAAAAAGGATCCCGGCGATGATGAATGGAAAGCAGATGCTCAGGATGATGCCCAGACTGATCTAGACAGAATGGTTGTTTTGGTAGTTCCTGTAAAAAAGGTAAACGCTGCTGAGGACTCCGGTCAGGACGAGCAGGATGCCTCCTTCAAACTCCCGCTTCCATGCAATGGTCAGTAATATGCACAGGATGAAAGTGGGGATGAGGTGTATGGCAAAGGCCGTCAGCTTTTGACCCAGTGGACTCTCTCCTTCAAAGGAGTCGAGGGAGAAAAGGCTGACAAACAATATGGTCAGGATGCCCAAAACCCTGGGCGCCCAATACAGGATCTTAACGGAGGTATTCATTTTTTGAAATCAGTTGAAATGATTGACCATGCAAGATAAGTTTTTTACATCTTGCAATTCGACAATTTTCATGGCCATGGGGACAATAGGGATCTGCTGCGGGGCAAAATGCCCGTCCATGCATTATAATCAATTATTCGCAGGATCGGAGTGGATTCCGGTTGTTCAGCCTGGGCGAATGGATGGTCAGCATGTCCCTGAAGGCTGACTTTGTGAGACCCTGCAGACGGACCTTTATTTATAAAATATTGTATGGAAGATAAAAAAACCCGGACATTCTATGTCCGGGCGGTCAGGTTTGTTTGAGGCTATGGCTGGTGTGCGCATCGAGCCACACCATCGCGAAATAAGGGCGATCAGATGGCTATGGCAGTGGATTTGATCACAAAGGGTTGAATATTTATCTTGAGTTTATGCAGGAAGACATCGTTTTCATGCCTGGTTCCTATGGAGACCCTGAATGTGTTTTGGAGGAGCGGAAATCCGGAAGTGTTGAGCACTTTTATGCCGGAATCTAAGAGGTCCGACATAAGGTTTTCATAGATGTTGTAATCGTGGATCCGGATGAGCAGGAAGTTACCCTGGGAGGGAAATACCTGTATCGTGTTTTTATCAAATTCCTCCTCGATCAATTCCTTCATTCTGTTGCGCTCCCTGATTATGTTTCTCACTCTTTGTCTGGATTGTTGCAGGAACTCATCGCTGAAAAGGATTTCCCTGGCAAAGATGAGCGAAAAAGGGGTGATGGAAAACTGGAGGATCAGCTTCCGGATGATGGAGGCAATTGCAGGGGAGGCACAAAGGTATCCCAACCGGAGTCCTGCCACAGGAAATGCTTTTGAGAAGGATCGCAGTACCATCAGATTGTCGTATTTTAAGACCAGCCGGGTCATGTCCTCCTCTCCGAATTCACTGTACACTCCATCCAGAATGATGAAGCTTTCGGGATTTGAGCTGACGATTTTTTCGAGCTGATCTGCCTTTATCGCGTTGCCGGTGGGGTTGTTGGGCGAAGTGATGATCAGGACGGAATCGGGTCCCAGCTCGGGAATTTGGTTCAGGTCAAAATTGAGATCCTGAGTGAGAAACCAGGGCTTGTATGGGATGTTGTAGGTTTTGCAGTGGTAATCAAACAGGGAATAGGAGGGCTGGGTGATGGTGATCTTCTTTTTGTTCAGGGCGAAATAGTCCAGCAGGGTGGTGATAATGCTTGCGGATCCGGCGCTGAGGATGATGTTCTGGGGCTCGAGTCCGCAATATTTGGCGATTTTGGATTCGATCTCATGGTAATCAGAGCTGGGGTAGCGGTTCCAGTTGGTCTTCATCAGACAATCGAGGACTCTTTGTTTTAAGACAGGGTCCAGGTCTTCAGATTGCTCATTTTTGTCCAGGAGGTAGCGACCGGTCTGGCGCACCGGTGCGATGCGGCTCTCTGCATTTCTGACTGTGTGGTTGAAGAATTGTTCTATCATGGTAGGGATTAAGCGTGTGCACAAATGACTGCCAAAACGGTTTCTGGTCCAAAGCTGAATCCCAGATAGCCCTCTTCCCTGTTTTTGATTTCCACTCCATAGGGTTTTTCATGAGGCGCCGGGAGGAAATTTTCCATCAGCCTGAATTGGTTTTTTTTCAATCTTTCAATCCATCTGGAGGCGGGTTCGTGTTTTTCATACCTGTCTTTGTCGTCTTTTGAAAGTATGTCCTCGATTTCCCTGCCGAAGAATAGTTTCAGAGCGTTTTTGCTTGTTTCGTCTATGTCGAGTTTGTCAATGACCTTAAAGAGTGCATAAAAATGGTTGTAACAATTTTGAAACCGGAGTGTCAGTTGCGGTTCAAAATGATCGCTGTTTGGTTCAGTGAGCACAAGGAGCGCGGGCCTCAGTGAATGAATCCTTGCCAGGGTCTGGTCTCTATCCTCTGATTTCTGAATGTGGTGCAGGGCCAGGGAGGCGTTGACCAGGATGGTGCCTTCCATGCCAGGAATGGCTCCATAATCCAGGCTTTCAGCAAATGCATGCACTGCGGTGAAGTTCAGCTGAAAGGGGAGTTTTTCAGCCAGTGAAAGGATTGTTTTTTCTGCCATTTGAAGTGCGTCTCCATAGGGTTCGATTCCCACAACATGGATTTTCCTGAGATGACTCATGTCTTTGCACAGTTCCAGTATGTTGAGTACCTGGGTGCCTTGTCCGATGCCGATGTCGATGAGTGTCACTACTTCGTTTTGGCTGATTTTATCGGCGATCGCCTGGTTGATTATCCTCTGGCTGTGGTGTACAAATGGGAATTTTTTGATCAGGATGTCAAATAGTTCAATCTGGGAGGTCTCGTACCGGTTCAGGTAAAGATTTTCGCCCAGTGACTCCTTCCTGATTTTTTTGTATAGGGCCTGCAGGATCAGGGTGCCCAGGAATTTTTGAGAGTCTGCGTCCATTCCTTCGGTGCAGAATTCATAAAGCTCCTTGATTTCAAGGCTTGCCTCTTCCATCTGCTCATTTTGGATCATCCGGGCGACTCCGACCAGGGAGTCAAAAAGATCAGCTTGGGTCAGGGTCTGCATGGGTTAGAATTTAAGAATTATAATGGTGAGGATCAGGATGCACAATACGGCAGCCAGGAAGAAAAGGTCAAAGAGTGCGTAGTTCTTTTTTCCACCCGGCCCGGCCGTATTGTGCTTCTGAATCATGATGTAAAGATGGAATGCAGGCAAAGGGGATTAAGCCTGATTGAGTCAATGGCAGAAAATGTGAGTGGATGACGGATCCCTTGAGTCCCTGATTGAAGGGAAGGGCAGCGGACCGGTTAAAACCTGGCGAAAAGCTGGAAAAATTCCTCCCGCTTGCCCCGGGATATGGTGATTTCAGCCTTGTCCGGCATCACGATGTACCCGCCGTCGCCCCGGACAAACCGGATGATGTGGTTGATGTTGACCAGGTAGGAATTGTGTACCCTGAAGAAATCCTTACCGGCCAGGGTATCGTCCAGATCTTTGAGTGTCCTGGCCACCAGGATGTCCTGTCCGTCCGCAAGGATCACGTGGGTATAATTGCTTTCGGCCCTGCAATAGGCGATATCCCTGGTTTGTACAAAGACCAGGCCGTCATGGGTGGAAAGTGCGATCCTTTCGACAGGTGTGTTGCGAACAGCCAGGCTTTGAAACAAAAGTTCGATCTGCTCACGCGATGGAACTGCTTTTTTCTCTTTCATCCTCTGGAAGGTGGTCTGCAATTCCTCCGGATCGACCGGTTTGAGCAAATAATTGAGTGCTGAATACCGGAAGGCGCGGACTGCAAACTGTTCGTACGCTGTGGTGAACACCACTTCAAACTTAAGGTCTCCGATCTTTTCCAGCATGTCAAAACCATTCATGCGCGGCATTTCAATATCGAGAAACACCAGGTCGGGTTTGTAAGCGCTGATGGCGGTCATGCCCTGCTCCGCTGATTCGCACATGGCCAGGATGTTGGCTTCCGGGCAATAGGTCTTCAGCAGCCATTCGAGCATTTCAAGGCTGTTGCGCTCATCGTCAATGAGGACTACATCGATACTGTTCTGGTCTTTCATATGGGTATTTTCAGGATGACTTTTGTTCCGCAGGGCATCCCCAGATCATCGTGCAGATCAATGATCTGGTGTGAGCCGGATTCGCTTTCAGAATTTTGGGTATAGGTCAATCTCTCTTCGGTCAGTTTCATGCCTACAGACGCACGGGTGGGGGCTGTGTGGCTTTTGTACTCCATGGCTTTGGACCTCCCGATTCCGTTGTCGGTGATCTCACATATCAGGAGATCGTCCCTTTGCAGGAATTGAACCGAGAGAAAGCCTTCTGACTCCTTGTGCAGTAATCCATGCCAGATGGCATTTTCCACATAGGGCTGTATCAGCAGGGGCGGGATCTCGATCTGATCGACGTCCACTTCAGGACCTGCCGAAACTTCATATTTGAATTTGTGGTCAAATCGCAGGGATTCCATGTCGATATAGAGTTTCAGGGCTTCGATCTCGCGGCTGAGCAGCACTTTGTTTTTTTCTGAGTTGTCCAATACCAGCCTGATGAGCTTGGCAAAGCGGGTCAGGTAGAGGGAGGAGGTTTTGATATCGCTTTTGATGATATACCGGTTGATGGAGTTGAGACAGTTGAAAATGAAGTGAGGATTCATTTGCGCACGCAGTGCCTGCATGCGGGTTTCCGCCAGCTGTTTGTTGAACTCTGTTTTTAGGCGTTCCGTATTTTCAATCTGGCGAATGCGGAAATGATAAAGTCCGAAAATCAGGCCGGTGAATATCAAAATGGCAATTGCCAGGAACCAGTCCTTTTTATAAAACGGAGTTTCAATGAAAACGGGCACTGAGATCTCCTCGCTCCAGGTCCCTTCATTGTTGGCTGCCTTGACGCGGAAGACGTAATGGCCTCCATTGAGGTTGGTGTATCCGACAAATCTCC
>CAYXKO010000052.1:0-8195 GCA_964465435.1 uncultured Saprospiraceae bacterium
CACCTGCAGTAAAAATATTCCTGACCGCATTGGCCATAGCAGATGATCTGGGCGCCGTACTGGTCATTGCCTTTTTCTATACCTCAGAGATCAATTCCTATAGCCTGATCTTTGCTGCGGGATTTCTGGGTCTGCTCATCCTGTCCAACTGGGTCGGGGTGCGGAGTCCCTTGTTTTACGGTATCATTGGCATCGGCGGATTGTGGGTGGCCTTTCTGATGTCTGGGGTGCATGCCACCATTGCCGCCGTACTTGCCGCATTTACCATTCCTGCCAACGTCAAAATTTCAGAGCTTCCCTTTGCCAAGCACGCATCAAACTTGCTCGAAAGGTTTAAATCAGAACAACCCAACAATTTTCCAACGGTAAGCGAGGAGCAATACCACATCCTGACAGAATTAAAGAACCTGGCCCTCCACGCCTTGACCCCCTTGCAGAGGCTGGAACATGCCATGCATCCCTTTGTGGCTTTTGTGGTCATGCCGGTGTTTGCATTCAGCAATTCGGGAATCAGTTTTTCAGGCAACTTTTCAAGTGCCATCGCTCATCCGGTCACGCTGGGCATAATCATCGGACTGATTGTGGGGAAATTGACCGGCATCTACCTCATGTCCAGGCTGGCCATATGGAGTGGCCTGGGCCGTTTGCCGGAGGGAATGAACTTGAGACACCTGCGCGCAGTGGGATTTTTGGGCGGCATCGGATTCACCATGTCCTTGTTTGTTTCCAGTCTTGCTTTTGAAAATGAAGAGCTGCAGCAGGCCGCCAAGATCGGTATCCTGATAGCCTCTCTGATCGCGAGCCTGTGCGGATATCTGATCATGCGCAGTGCCCTGGCCGGAAAGGAATGAGGGGACAGAGCATCCCAAATCACGAGACGACTTCAGACACGGGTCAGTGTCCCATGGCGATGGTCGCCATCCGCAGGGAAGCGGGTCTGCCCTGAAGCAATGCTGTGGCGCAACCATCCAGGGTGGCTCCGGTGGTAAGCACGTCGTCTACCAGCAACAAGTGTCTGTTTTCAATTTTTTCAGGCCTGGCCAGTACAAAGGCATCCTGCATATTTTGTGCCCGGTGATTTCTGTCGCGCGCGGTCTGGGTCTCTGTGTGGCGCTTTCTGACGATCACATCCTCCGCCACGGTCAGGGACATGGATTCGGCAAGACCTTTGGCAAATTCCAGACTTTGGTTGTAGCCCCTTTTCTTTTCGCGGAGGGGATGCAAGGGAACAGGAATGATCAATTCCGCACCATGAAACAAGCTGGCCTCCCGCAGCATTTCACCGTAATAAATGCCTAGCTTGTATGCCAGATCTTTCCGGCCCCTGTATTTGATCTGACCCACGATACCGGAAATCACACCCCCGGAAACATAATAATACAAAGCCGCGCCGGCCGACAAGGGAACCCTGCCCTTAAAATGCCGGACAAACTCATTGTCCTCGTGCAGGTGCTGATCCGTAGGTATGGTAAGGCTTCTGCAGGAGAGGCACAAGATGTCCTCAGAAGTTTCAACTCTTGCAGCACATGACAGGCATAGTCTCGGATAAAGCAGATCCAACAGGGATTCAAAACCGTATTTGATCTTGTCAATCCAGTATTTCATAGGGTCAATTCACAGAGTCCGGGACAAAAATAAAAAATCCCCCCCTTGCGGGGAGGATCTTCAAACAAAACGAAAAACCAACTTTATAGAAAGCTACAAAAACCTTGTTATAAACCTTTGCGGATTTTCACAGGAATTTCCCTTGGCGATCCGTCCCGGATAATTTTTACGTTCAGTGTTTCTCCAACCTTGGTAAGACCGACCGCTTTGGAAAGGTCGTCATAATTTTTTACCGGTTTGCCATTGATTCCGATGATCACATCTTTAGGGCGCAAACCTGCGTACTTGGCTGAACTATTATCCTCCAGGTTTTCGATTATAACGCCGTCTTTTGTGGAAAGGTTCAATTCTTTTTTACTTTCTTCGTCAATTTCTGAGACCAATACACCCAGTTTTCCCCTCTCAAAAGAACCATTGGCAATGAGTTCCTTGACGATCTTGTTCATGAGGTTGACAGGGATGGCAAAAGAGTATCCGCTGTAGTAACCTGTCTTGGTAGCGATGGCGGAATTGATGCCTACCAGCCTGCCCTGAGCGTCCACCAGAGCCCCTCCGCTGTTGCCTGGATTGATGGCCGCATCCGTCTGGATGAATTCTTCAATCCCTTTCTGGGCCTGATTGCCTCCCTGGCCCCAGTACTGGTAGGGGTCCTGATTTTCATCGAGCAGGTTCAGGTTGCGACCCTTGGCGGAGACAATGCCGGCAGTGACGGTAGAGGTAAGGTATCCAAATGGATTTCCGACCGCCAGGACCCACTCGCCCACCTTAAGGTCGTCCGAGTTTGCCACAGGTAGAATGGGCAATCCCGTCTCTTCGATTTTGAGCACGGCGAGGTCCGTCCGCGGATCCGTCCCGATCTTCTGGGCCTTGTATTTTTTGTCGTTTTTGAGAATTACCTCGATATCATCGGCAAACTCCACCACGTGGTTGTTGGTGACGATGTATCCGTCATTGGAAATGATCACACCGCTGCCGCTGCCCTTTCTGGGTTGGAACATATTGCCGAACCCAAAGAAATCCCGGAACATGGGATTGCCGAAAAAGGGATCGTTGCGATAATACTGCTCTTCCTTTTGTCTCACGCGCTGCTCGCTTTCCTGAGCGTTGATCTGCACCACCACCTCGAGCGCCTTGTTGGCGGCCAGGGTAAAATCCGGACCTGCTGCCACCGCACCACCCAGGGGCGATTCGTTTACCTGAAAAACCGGTGCCTGATCGTTGGTGGGTCCCAGCCCGATTTTATGACCTCCAAAATAAAGGGCTGTGAAAACCATGGCACCACCTGCAATCCCGGCCAAAATGTTCGTCCAAATGTTTCTCATGATCTTCATTGATTTAAACCTGAAAACCCAAACGACTGCCCGTTTCGCCAAGTTTCACGGGCGTTTGATTTTAACATAGTTTTAACCCTAAAAAGAGACTTTGCAAGCATTGATTTTCCATTGATCTTCAATTTTCCTTAAAGTTAATTTCTAACAGAAGAAATTACACAAAATAAGGTGTCAATTGAGCTCAATCCAAAAACAATCTAAGCACTTACAAATGATCAGAACCCGATTTCAATGCTCAAGACAGAGGTCCAGCAGAGGTGGAAGTGGTGACATTGCCTGGGTCAAGATTTGGCTATAGTTGAAGGTAAATCGTTCTCAGGGTAAACCCTGAATTTTCAAATTATCTTAAAAAAAGTGAGTATACCTGAAAATAAGTTGCTATATTCACATCGGATTGCGGCTTCCGGACAATTTTAGTCCAAAAGCAGCAATTATACACCATGAACATGGGAAATGAGGCTGATACAATCCCTGGATGAGGCCCCTGTGAGCATATATTTAGTTGAGATTCGAGTATGGATTGTAAGAGCCTGTTGGTAGGTATTTTTATTTCTTAACTTAAATCGTTTTCATATGAAAAATTATTTAATCACACAGGAAGATGGTTTCCTTACCACCCGCAGTTTTAGCCCAACGGCCCAACGGCCCAACGGCCAAATCCACTATGCAAGCCTGCCTTCCCCCCATTCAGTCAGAGTAGGGCAAGCATCAGTTCAGTACCCCACTCAAACTGAACTAAGCCGGCCAGATAGTCAGTCATCTCGACTTCCATTTGGTGCTCTGTTAAAATGGATTTACACAAGTCCCGATTAAAAATTTCTTCTTGTCATTTTGTCCCTCTCTAGCTTATTTACCCAATCGATCGCTCAAAATTGCTGCCATTCAGTTTATTTTCATTCTGCTGTGAGCTCCACGGATTTGTTGAGGGTGGGTTGTGATAAGCTGTACCGGAAATACGAAATTGTCCACAACCAGAGTTGTACGGGCTCCCCTCTTCAAATCGCAGTTGGCTCGAGTTTCGCAATTATGTATGAACTGGAATTCTTTAAAGTAACGTACCAAAGTATTATTGATGCCAGCGAGATCACGATTACTCCATCTTATATAAACGATCCTCCCTCGGCCGGGTCCTTTAATTATATACTGGATCCCCTGCCATTATATTACCCTGGCGACAACGATTATGTCCTGGTGTTTTTTGAATACCAATTTAATCTGAGTTTTGGCAACCCAAATGCCGGCTCGGGTCTGCCTCCTCCGTCCAACATAGGGTTGGGACTAGCCACCCGTTGTCACTCCAATGATCCGTTTAGTCAAATAGATGTTTACAGTGGAGCCGGTGCTGCTGGTGTCAAAGTAAATGGGAACTGGTCAGATCTGAAAAACGATCCTGATATTTCAATTTTTCTGAACCAAACACCTGGTATCCCTATAACAGAAGAACTTATAATTGACGAAATCCAGGAGGTAATTGGTGGTTTTGCCTCTCCTTCCCACATTACGGGAAATCCTGGATACAAGATTACAACTCTGACTGACGTGGACCTGATCAATTGTATCATCTCCGGTTGTGAAGAAATGTGGCGAGGATTTGATGTCAAGCAAGGCACTCAATTAGGTCTTAGAGATTGTCAGCTCCGCGATGCAGAAATCGGTGTGCGCCTGCACCCTTCGGCAAAACTTACCGCTAGTAATTCCAGCCTGATTAATAATGCCTATGGCATTTGGGATGAACAAGCTGTGTATGTTGATTTGGGCTCCATTACGATTACATCTGCCTCAGAGTCCTGGCTAACGCCTTTTTCCGGACAAACACATCAACCCATCAATGGCATTGGTCTGGCCGGTATCGTGTCTTATGGAGGATTCATCCTCGAACGCGAAGGCAGTTATTCCAGCTTGTACAATGGAATTGTTGCCAACCATTCCACATTGGATGTAAATCAGTCAGAGTTTAAAAACATAAGCCATCTTCAATCATTTACACAGGGCAATGGCATCCATCTGATCAACCCAAACGGATCCAAAACAGCCAACATCAGCAACAGATCAAAATTCGAAAACTGCCAAACAGGTATCCGGATAGAAGGCCAAAGGACCCAAGTAATAAATTCAGCCTTTGCCGAGGTGGATTATGGAATCAGTGCTTTAAATACTTCCGCCAGTCTAACAATGGATTATGATACGATCCAATCCACTATATATGGAATACAACTCAACAATTGTCCGGGTGCCACTAAAACCATTCAAAACAGCATTTTTACCAATAGTGGTAACTCCACGATAGATGATGGTTGTATCTACATTCAGAATCCTGCATCGTTTTCTCTAATCAGAAATAATCAGATGACTGTACAGGGAGGAATTTTTGGATTCAGAACCACACCGGGTGCCCCTTCAAGCCTGTACAACAATACCAGCACATTAGCCAATACTACCCGCTCCCATGGATATGGTTTTCAACTGTGGGAAAATAGATCAAACCTGAGCTGTAATACAGCTTCCGGGCCTTCCTCTACCAATAAAGATTTGTATGGATATCAGGTCGTAATGGCCAATGCCAATTTCAACTGCAATCTTTCTGAAGGAGGTCGAAGGGGCTTCAATGTGTCGGGTTTTAATGATATGTCAGCTTTCAGAGGAAATGAGATCGGCGGCATGTTTGGACTAATGGTAGAAGCAAATGGCAGACTAGGCAACAATGCAACACTGATGCACCAGGGCAACTGCTGGCCGGGGTCTTCGATAAGAGACGCACGAAATGACAATCCATCACAACCATTTGTAGAACTATCCCAGTTTACTGTAGACGAACAAGAAATGTCCTGCTTTTTACCAGATTGGGAGGCACTAGGGACTTGGTCTAAAAATGAACCACACCAGAATAGCTCTTATGCATGTGGATCTTTATGCCCCAATGGTGGCGTAGGTGCCGAATTTGGTCCGGAGGTCTGTGATTACGCCGAAGAATTGATCCCGCTGACCAACAACTCCATCAATTATACCGTCTATCAGAATGAAATGCGTTGGACAGATCGTTTTCAGGTGTACAAAGCTCTGGCGGATGCCAATTGCTCTGGATTGAGTCAGGCTCTCCAAAACTTCGTCAGTGCGATGGCCAATACTGAAATAGGCAAATTGGCTGAGATCGATCTCAGACTCGAGGCATTGGCTATTACACCGGAAGATGAATATCAGCTTCAGATCGATTCACTCTTTCAGATCCGTGACTCACTCATGGCCCAACTCAGAAATATTAGGGTGGAAAATTGGTTTAAATGGGATACCAGTTTAGTTGTGGATATATGGGATGCAATGGCAACCGTCCAAAGCGAGATCGACTCAATCACACAGGACAGGCATCAATGGTATTTGGATGAACTCGAAAGCATACGCATTGACAATTCTGAAATCAGTACCGGCAGCACCATAGCTCAGCGCCTTAAGTGGGTCAATGGATTATTGATCGCCAATATGTTAAGTGATACGCTACTAAATTTGGACAGTGAGGACGAAAATGATTTGTTGGACATTGCATTTTTATGCCCCGAAGAAGGCGGCTCCGCCACCCTGAAGGCACGCGGATTGCTTCACGCTTTGGCTTATACAGAAGTTTTTGACGACAGGCACTGTTATGACAGTACCGTTCAAGCTTTAAAAACTTTCGTTTTACCAGCGCAATTGACATTGATTCCCAATCCCGCTGCTTCAGTGGTTATGTTGGAGGCATCAGGTCAATTCATAGAATCTGTACAAATAGTTAATCTTTTAAATCAGGTAGTCTATAATCAAAAAGTAAATGGTATTCAATCTGTACAAATTCCATTAGATTACATACCTGGTAATTACATCGCCGTCTGTGTTCTTGAAGATGGTAGTATTCTTAGGTCAAAATTTATCATTAGGAAATGAAAATGATTTTATTTATTTTTACAAAGGAGAGGCTTATAAAGTCTCTCCTTTTATTTATTAATTTTTATATTCTTACAAATTCTATTTTTTGTCAAAATTTAGTTCCAAAACATGACTACAATTGGGTGTTGGATTCCTATGGTACACCCTGTTTGGTAATCCAATTTGGGAATGGCACAATAAGTTATGATAGTCTCAATATGAACTTTGGTTATACCAATGCATGCATCAGTGATAAGGATGGAAAACTCAAAGCATATACCAATGGATGTCAAATTAATAATTCCGCTTTCCAACTTATGGATAACGGACAGCAGATTAATCCGGGCAAAATCCACAGAGAGAGCTGCCCGGCAGGAAGTTACCCTGCAGGAGAGCAGGGTGCAGTGTTTATCCCCGATCCCGGAGATTCTATGAGATATTACCTGCTGCACGCAAGCGGAGTCATTCAGGATCGCCCAATATTAAAAACATGGATGGATGCAATTAGATATACACTTGTTGATCTAAAATATAATGATGGATTGGGCCGGGTTTTGGACAAAAACATTCCCATTATCAGCGACAGTTCCATTTGTGCAGAAATGGCAATAGTTAAACATATAAATAATAAGAATTTCTGGATTTTATCCAAGGTTGCCTATGAAAACGCCTATTATAGAATGTTGCTAAATTCAAATGGTATATCACTTATTGGAAAACAAGAAAATTTGGGAGACACTTCGTCGATCAAAGACTTTCCTCTAGGCGTTTGTATTTTTTCTCCTAATGGTGAAAAATTTATCAGATATTCTGTCTATTTAGACCATATTAGTTTATTTGATTTCGATCGCAGCACAGGTTTAATGAGCAATTACCGTAGAATTCCTGTCATTGACAGTATGGTGCTTGATGGAGGCGCTTGCTTTTCACCTTCCGGCAGATTTTTATATGTAGGCACTTATTGGGATCTGTATCAATACGATCTGGAGGCAGCTGACATCAAGGCCAGTGAGGTCCATATCGCTCACTGGGATGGATTTCGTTACCGAAATATTTTCAGCCACATGATCGGACGGATGCAACTGGGTCCTGATTGCAAGATTTACGTCAATTGTCGCAACAGTATGAAATTCCTCCATGTCATCAATAAACCTGATGAAAAAGGATTGGCCTGTGATTTTCGCCAAAATCAGCTTGAGCTGCCACAGACTCATGGAGGATTTCTTCCTTCATTTCCCAACTACCGCCTTGGCGTAGCTCCGGTTTGTGATCCCAATCTGGCGGTGTCTGTCTATGAGATCCCAAACCCTCGGTATGTTTCGGTTTATCCCAATCCTGCATCGGATGAAGTCACCCTGGATGCCG
>CAYXKO010000052.1:8295-10886 GCA_964465435.1 uncultured Saprospiraceae bacterium
TTTACGACAGATTTTTGCTTGACTCGAATGGTATTCATTTTAAAGGTTCTCAAACTATCGGAGATACCACCGATCCAAATTTTGGAATTGGAGGTCAAACAATGTTTTCTCCTAACGATGGAAAAAAAATGATGATCTATTCGCCATATTTGGATGGGATATTTCTTTTTGATTTTGATCGTAGTACAGGCTTATTAAATAATTTCAATAAAATACCTGTCATTGACAGTATGGTACTTGATGGAGGCGCTTGCTTTTCACCTTCCGGCAGATTTTTATATGTAGGCACTTATTGGGATCTGTATCAATACGATCTGGAGGCAGCTGACATCAAGGCCAGTGAGGTCCATATCGCTCACTGGGATGGATTCAGACACAAAGGTGTCTTTCCTGCCATGATCGGAAGAATGCAGTTAGGACCCAATTGCAAAATATATGTTACCTGCCGCAATAGCATGGGGGCATTGCATGTCATTCACAATCCTGACAAAAAAGGTACAGCGTGTAATTTTAAAATGCACGATCTCCCATTGCCACAGTCCAATACAGGAGCATTACCCCATTTCCCAAACTACCGCCTTGGTGTAGCACCTGTCTGTGATCCGGATCTGGCAGTTTCCGTCTATGAAATTCCGATCCACCGGTATGTTTCGGTTTATCCCAATCCTGCATCGGATGAAGTCACCCTGGATGCCGGAGATCAGGGTATCAAATATTTGCAAATATTTGATCTCATGGGACGGCTGGTCTATCACCAAAATTTCAACGGGAATCCATCAGTAAATCTCAGCTTAGAAACCTTCTGCCACGGTACCTACATCGTAGTATGTACACTAATGGACGGTACAATGCTTCGCTCCAAACTAATGGTCAAGAAATGATGGTAACTTTTATAATGCATTTGATGGAGAGGCTTGTAAGGCCTCTCCATTTTATGATTCCAGATACTTATGGCATGATAGGCATTGGAAATAAGTACCTAATCCCTAATAATTCCCTGAAAGTACACGCGGCTAAGCTGTGATTGCACAGGATCAGGTAGGGTTGACATTGCTTACATATTAGAGAGGCAATGCCGTTGATGAAAGCAATTCACAGCAGAAGTGTTTGTGTTATAAATGTAAGAAAATATTGCCGTTTTGAATTCAATAGGGATGGTGAATACTGGTAATAAAATATTAAATTTTCCATTTGGGTGAAAATATGACTAAATGAACCTGGTGAGAATCAGAAATGGATTATTAAATATTATGTTCAAATCCTTATGGTTCACAAATGCGTTTTCTGTACTTCGAATCTTTCAGTCCTAAATGTATCATCTGGTAAGCGTAACGTCCACGGTGCGCTCCACCACCAGCCCATCTATTCTCCTGGCAACCGCTCTGCAGATGTACACGCCGGGATTCAGGGCCTGACCCTTAAAGCTGCCATCCCATCCGGATGCGGGGTCGTTGACCGGAAAATTGGTTTGCTCGTACAAGAGCGCTCCCCACCTGCTGTACACCTGAAACAGGTCCACCCGATCAAAGGCAGGGCCTGAATAAACCGTGACGCGGTCGTTGACGCCGTCGCCATTGGGACTAAATGCATTGGGCAGGAAGAGGTCTCCCACCAGACTCACTTTTAAAAGCACTGTGGCATTCTGAACACAGCCATTTTCGTCGATCAGTTTTACGGTATAACGGGTATCGGACAGGGGGGATGCCACCGGATTCAGGCAATCTGTGCAACTCAGGCCGGCGGCCGGACTCCACTCTATGCTGGCGGGAGTAAAATTCAACAAAGGCTCCAGCCGCACTTTTTCACCCAGCACTATGGAGATCTCAGCAGTCAGGTCCGTTTCCAGCTTAAAAGGGATGGGTAGATTGGCCCGGATCTCCTTCACACAACCCAGCGAATCTCGGATGTAGCGCTTGTAATCACCCGGAGCCAATCCGGACCAGCTGGCCTGATAGGACCAGGGCCCATTCGCGCTTTGGGCGTATTCAAAAGGAGGAATGCCCGATCGTGGAAACAAACGCAACTCGGCATCATCGATGCCAAAACATAGCGCCGGTTTGATCTCAATGCTTGCCTGTACTGTATCTTTCTGCAACCTGGTCTGAATGATGCTGTCGCATCCATAGGCATTGACAAAGGTATCCACGTAAACACCCGGCAGGTCATAGGTTTTGTTGCCAACCCTCACGGAAGCATATTCGCAGATCAGATGACCGATGGACTCCATGGAAGAAGGTTTAACAATCAAACGGGTATGCACGACGCTGTCACAGCCCCGGTGGCTAAGCAGCGTATCGGTATAGGATCCGTCTTGCTGATACTGCCTGCCGCCTACCTCCACATACCCGCCCGGACAGATCTGAGGCGACCAGCTGCTGCCGACGGGCTCCAGTACCGTAAGCACTGTGAACACGATGCTGTCGCAACCCAGGGCCGATGTGAGGGTATCGATGTAACTGCCCGACCGGTCGTAGGTCTTATTGCCGACCCGATGAATACCGCCCGGACAAACGTAAGGCTCCGATTGCGCGATGTTTTCCGGAGAAACGGTCAGGTCCGTGATGACCAGACTGTCGCAGCCGGCTGCATTG
>CAYXKO010000053.1:0-10700 GCA_964465435.1 uncultured Saprospiraceae bacterium
GCGCAAATTCAGGCTCTTTCGACTAAGGTCTCAAAATAAGAAAACTACGATCTTTTCCGGTCCACAGGGGATTGCCGGAGTCTATCTTCAATCCGGCCGCAGCCGGAATCAGGGTCAAAATGGATCAATAAATGTTGAAAATCGGGTGGGTGTCGGGTACTTCTACAGACACTGTTTCGGGATTTGGTGTAAAGGTATGATGCCAAATCGGAAAAATCAAACATTTGCATCAAAATATTCAAAAAATATTTATATATAAAATACTGATTTGTTTCAAAAAGTTCCAGGCCTGTTGGGATGTCTGGATTAAATCATTGATAATCAATACATTTTAAAAATATTTAATTTGAACGGGACTTTCAGTCAGAAATGAGAATACGGCTTTCAAATTATTTTGCCGATCCGCAGGGATGTCTTATCTTTGCACTCCCAAACTCCTACCCGGATGGTGGAATTGGTAGACACGTACGTTTGAGGGGCGTATGCCGCAAGGCTTGCAGGTTCAAGTCCTGTTCCGGGTACTTCTTCAGCCACATTGCTTCCTTCATTTTAACTTAAATTTCGCACAGGTTCTTAAGCCTGATTTTGCTCCTTGGCTGACCGTCCTTACATTTACCCTTGTAAAATCCATTTCAGATGAGCAAACTATTCACGTCTCTTGCCCTGATCATCCTTTTATCCGGTTGCTACTCTGCCGAAAAATTAATCGAAACAGGGCAATATGACCAGGCTGTCAACAAGCTATCATCCAGACTTGCCGGCAAGAAGAAAAAGAAACGCGAAGATGTCATGAATCTGGAATTTGCATTTAAGAAGGCCCAGGAGAGAGACTTGACCCTGGAAGCTGAATACCTCCAGGACGATGACGAGGTGAAATGGGAGCGCATTTACTCCATTCATACGCAGATCGAGAATCGTCAAAGGAGGGTGGAAGCCCTGATCCCGCTGGTGTCCAGGGACGGATATCAGGCCTCGTTCCAGTTTATCAATACCAGCGAGCGGAAGAAGGAATCAAAGGCCAATTCTGCAGATTATTATTACCGCTCTGCCCAAAGGCTTCTGGACGAAAGCAGAAAAACAGGAGAAAAAAAACATGCGCGCGAGGCGTATGACTTCATCCAGAAAATCAACAATCTCTACAGCAACTACAAGGATGTTGCTGCCATGAAAAGACAAGCCCTTGAGTTGGGAACCAGTCATTATTTGGTGCGGATGGTCAACAACACCCAGACCATCATGCCCATAGAAATGGAAAACTCCCTGCTCAGCATATCGGTAACCGAGCTCAACAAAAACTGGAAGGAGTTTGACATGAGGCCCGATCCCAATATTCGTTATGACTTCCACATCATCATGAACCTGACCAACCTCGATTTCAGTCCGGAGCGCGAACGCATCAGGGTGATCGATGATGTGTATGAGACACAGGAGGAAGAGCTCGTAGTGGACTCCCGGGGAAAACCCATCCTGGACAGTCTTGGTAAAAAGCAATACAGAAAGGTCAAGGTGAAGCATCCCTTTTCCATCGAGGAGGTATCCCAGATCAAATCAGCCATCCTGGGAGGAAGGCTTGAATGGATCAATCAGCAAAACAAAAATGTGGAATTCACCCGACCGCTCAACGTTGAGGCCGTCTTTGAAAATCGCTTTGGCAGATTGATACGTGGTGACAAGGACCATCTCACGGAGGACGCTGCCAAAATCATGCGAGGCAGGCCGATTCCTTTCCCCTCTAATGAGGCCATGATCCTGGACGCAGGCGAGAAACTGAAACTGATCGTCAAGGATTACATTTTTGAAAGAGAGCGTTAGCGATGCAAAGGTTTAAAAATGATTAGCTATGAATACCAGAGAAGAACGCCACCAAAATTTCATTAAGGAATACGAAAAACTCAATCCGGCTCAGAAGGAAGCCGTGGATGCCACGGAAGGGCCGGTAATGGTCATTGCAGGACCGGGAACAGGCAAGACGCAGATCCTGGCTACCCGCATCGCCAATATTCTCCTAAAAAACCAGATCAACGCCTCCAACATCCTGTGTCTGACCTATACGGATGCAGGGGCCGTAGCCATGAGAAAAAGGCTGGCTGAGATCATTGGACCGGCATCCTACGATGTGGGCATTTTTACATTTCACTCTTTCTGCAACCGCGTCATCAGCGAGCATCCCGAGTCATTTGAGTTGTATGGAGACCATGCCCTTGCTGATGATCTGGATGTCATTGAGATTCTCGAAAAGCTTCTGAAAGAGCTTCCGTCGGATAACCCGCTGTTTTCCCTCAGGGAGAATTTCACCAACAACATCCGGAGCATAAGGGGTCTGATCGACGACATCAAGAAGGAAAACTGGGATCCTGCAAAGCTGGCAGCGGATCTGCAATATAAAATCGATCACCTTCACGAAGATGGAGATTTCTTCTATAAGAGAAGTGGACAGGGATTCAAAAAGGGAGATATCAATTTAAAAAAAATCAAGGAGACACAGATAAAGTACGAACGAACGCTGGCTGCGGTCAGGCTCTTCTTTGCCTATCAGAAACATCTGGAAGAAAAAAACCTCTACGACTACAACGACATGATCCAATGGGTCATTCAGAAATTTACGAATAATGATTTTCTGCTGGGCGAGTATCAGGAAAGATATCAGTATATCCTTGTGGATGAGTTTCAGGATACCAACGGTTCGCAGATGGAGATCATCCGACTCCTCTGCTCTTATTGGGAAAGTCCCAACATTTTTGCAGTGGGAGATGACGATCAGGCCATTTACCGGTTTCAGGGTGCCAACTTGAGGAACTTAACGGATTTCATAACCCATTACGAGCCCAAGCTCGTAGTCCTCACGGAGAACTATCGATCCTCCCAGCCGATCCTCGATCTTGCCGGAATCAGCATTGCCTGTAACCAGGAGCGTCTGGTCAGGGTGCGATCCGGTTTGTCAAAGGATCTGACTGCCTCCGGAATGAACAGGAACCACCTGGATTTACCTGTCGTGACCCGGTGTACGGATGATTACTCCGAGGTGCATCAGGTGTGCACCTGGATCGAAAAGTTGGTCAAAGAAGATGGTCTGCCTCCGGGTGAAATAGCTGTTTTGTTCAGAAAAAACAAGGAGGCGCAGTTATATGCCAAGATCCTGGAATCCCGCAAGATACCCTACAGGCTCAGCAAGCAGACAAACGCACTGACGGAACCGGTCATCGAATCCCTGATCAGCATACTTTCTTTTTTTGAAAGGGAAAACAGGAATCCTTTTTCGGCGGATGAATTGCTTGGCGACATACTCCATCAGCCATACATAAGGATCAGTTCTACTGACCTTGCGCGGGTTTTCTGGTCTTTGCAAAGAAAGAGGAACGAACAGAGCCAAAGATCAGAAATGATTTTTCCGGATACCAGCTTGCGGCTGTGCATAGCAGATGACCTATTCCTGAGCCAGGCAGGAGTGGAGGAACCCTCATTGTTTAAGAACATGTCCCTGGTCATCGAGCGACTGATCAAGGAATTATCATCCTGCACACTGCAGGTATTCCTGGAGAGAATCCTGTATGAATTTGGCATCCTTCAGTACGTTCTGTCCTCTCCCGATCGCGAGGAATATCTGCAAACGATCAATTCCTTTTACAATTTTGTAAAAGACGTTTCCGTAAAGCAAAGTCAACTGAAGATTGCCGATTTTTTGACGGTCGTACAGCGCATGAAGGAACATCAGATCTCGATCCCGCTGACTCTTTACACCGGAATTGCTGAAGGTGTGTACCTCAGCACCATGCATAGTGCAAAGGGCCTTGAATTTGATACGGTATTTATTGTCAACCAAACGGCGGGATCCTGGTCCAGAAGGAACGGAAATCAATTTGTATTGCCTGATGAATACGTGAAGACGGACAGCAACTCCGATGAGGACGACAGGAGGTTATTTTACGTGGCGCTGACGCGTGCCAGGAGAAATCTGCAGATCAGCTGGGCGCAGAAAATACTGGGGAAAAAGGAGCAGGCTCCCTCCCGGTTTCTCATAGAAATATCCGGCAAAGGGGCTGAGACCACCAGGGAATACAGCATTGGCCATCAGGATTTTCTTGGCTTGCTGGCCGATGGAATGTCCTATCATCATAGGGAATTCAGACTGATAGACGAAGAGCATTTCAAACGCTTTCTGGAGAACTTTGAGATGTCGCCCACTTCTCTGGAAAAGTATTTGCGTTGCCCCCTTGCTTTTTATCACGAAACGGTGCTCAGGGTCCCCGGTGCCAGGACGGCTTCCATGGGATTCGGAAATGCCGTGCACTATGCCCTTGAAAAATACACGAAGAAAAGGTCGGGCTTGTCAGATCCCGTGGATGAGCCGCTTTTGCGCTCTTTCATGGAGGACGGCATGAATAAGTACCGTTCGCATTTCACCGCAGCGGAATTTCAGCGGTACCTGGCCGAAGGCATCCGGCATCTGACCGGATTTTTGGGTGAAATGCGGGAAGAATGGAAAGAAGTGAGTTCGTCAGAATGTGAGGTGCCTTTCAGAACAAAATTGTACCGGGGTGTGCCGATCACGGGTAAGCTCGATCGCCTGGATATTTTGCCCACCGGATTTCGCGTAATAGACTACAAGACCGGCGGGACGAGCAAGATCAGGGAAAAGATGCACTATCCCGATGATCAGTATCCATATGGCGGGGATTACTGGAGACAGATGGTCTTTTACCGGATCCTGACCAGCACCGAATCCTCCCGATACAAAAATTTTCTGGGTGGCACATTTTATTACGTGCTTCCTGACTCCAAGGGAAAGTACCATACCTCTCAGCTCAGCCCCACTTTGGAAGATGAGGAATTTGTCGGCAAGGTCCTGGTAGATTCCTATGAGAAGATCAAAAAGGCGGAATTCACACCCGGATGCGGAAAGGCGGATTGTACCTGGTGCCGCTATTACAATCAGAAAAATTTAGAGCTTTCTGCTGAAGAGGAGGACGATGCTTCGGAATCCTGATATCCCCGGACAGGCCCATTGCTCCCTTTCAGCTTGAGGGAATAAGCCCGTAGCGCTGATGTGCATACCGGGTTTGCATGATTAAATGATGGAGGTCAGCAAAAGATCGAGGTTGGTGTAACGGATCCCAAACCTGCGACTCAGGTATTCATTGGTCAGGCAGCCCTTGTAGGTATAGATTCCATTCCGGATGCCTTTGTACTGATAAAGGATCTCTTCTATGCTTCCGGCATCCCCGGCTTTTTGGAGTATGGGTGTTATGATGTTGCTGATGGCAATGGATGCAGTTCTGGATACCCGGGAAGCAATGTTGGGCACGCCATAATGGATGACCCCGTGGACCACCCGCGTGGGGTTGTCATGCGTGGTGATCTCGCTGGTTTCGAAGCATCCGCCCTGATCGATCGAAACATCAATGATCACGGAGCCGGGTTTCATTTGCATGACCATTTCCTCCGTCACAATTATGGGAGTTCGGCCGGTCTTGGAGTGAATGGCTCCGATCACCACATCGGCAGAAAGCAATTGTTGCAATAATGAAACGGGATTAAGCGAAGAGGTGTAGAGTGGGATGCCTACCCGGCTCTGGATGCGCGTGAGTTTGTGGATCTCATCGTCAAATATCCTTACGGAAGCGCCCAGCGCCAGGGCAGCGCGGGTGGCAAATTCTGCGACCACGCCTGCACCGAGGATCAAGACCTTGGCGGGGGGAACCCCGGAAATGCCCCCCAGCAACACACCCCGTCCTTTGTTTGTGTTGGTCAGGAGTTCGGCCGCAGTGTGGATTACGGCGAGGCCTGCTATTTCGCTCATTACCCTTACCAGGGGAAAACTGCCGTCTTCGGCCTGCATGTATTCCATGGCTATGGCGGTAATGCGTTTTTGCCTGAGGGCCTGAATGTACTCTGGCTGGATCACGGGCAGGTGCAGGGGTGAGATCAGGATCTGTCCGGTTTGAAAGAGTTCCAGTTCTTCCAGAGAGGGGGGTGATACCTTCAGGATGACGTGTGCCTGATATACTTTTTCGCGGGAATAACAGATCTCTGCCCCGGCTTCGGAATAATTGTGATCGGTAAAATTGGATTTTTCTCCGGCCCCCGATTCGACCAAAACGTGATGGCCCCTCGCGACGAGGTTGTGGACTGAATGAGGTACCAGGGCAATCCTGTTTTCGTGGTAGAGGCTTTCCTTCGGAATGCCAATGCTCAGTGATCTCTGGGCCCTTGGATAGTCCTTCATCTCCACCTTGGTCTGTGTAAAATTCTTTTCGACTGGTACGTAAACCGGCTGGTTCATTCAAAAGTATTTAGACGGTAATCGCGACCGTTGTTTGCATTGGTTGTTATGCTCAGTTGTGCATATTTTTCGCCTTCAATGAGGGGAAGGATCAGCTCCGGCCATTCGATCAGGCACAGTTCACCGCTGTGCAGGCAGTCCAGCACGTCGGCATCTTGTGCCTCTTCCACGCTTCTTAACCGATACAGGTCCATATGGTACACTTTTTCCAGGCCCCATGGATTTGTGCTGCAGTCGTATTGCTGGATCAAAGAAAATGTGGGGCTGCTGACCTGATCGCCAAATCCCAGCAAATTCCCGATTGAGCGGATCAGACTCGTTTTTCCTGCTCCGAGATTACCGTCAAAGCACCAGATCTGGAAATCCTTCATTTTCCCGATCAGCTCCCGGATCAAATCATCCGGAAGGGGTTCGGTTGCAGAGAACTGAAACATCATCAGCAAAGATACAAATACACCAGAAACACATCCATAGAGAAGCTCCTCAGCGCATCTGGACCTACAGACGGTTCACTTCAATGCCCAAAATTACATCATCGGCCAGCTCAATTTTTTCCCTGAAGTTTCTCTCGGAAAAAGACAGGGAATCTGCCAGTATTTCGTGACAGATCAGATCGCGGTGACGGTCCAGGGCAGTCTGCAAGGATGGATGAGACTCGATGAATACCTCAATCCGGTCTGTTATGTTGAAATCCTTGGTTTTTCTGATGTTCTGAATCCGGTTGATCAGCTCTCTGGCCGTACCTTCAGCCACGAGTTCATCGGATAGCTGAATGTCCAGGGCCACCGTCAGATCCCCGTCACTGCTTACGAGCCATCCGGGTATGTCTTCGGAGTATATTTCCACTTCTTCCGGCAAAATTTCAAAATTCTGTCCGTCAATGGTGATGGTGACAGTACCTGATTTTTCGAGTGCTGAGATTAGCTCATTTCCGAATTCGGAAATGATACCGGCACCTGCCTGCATCAGCTTTCCCAGTTTCTTTCCAAGTATGCGGAAGTTTGGCTTTGCCTTTTTTTGAATCACGCCGGTATCACCCGAGATATATTCGATTTGCTTGATGTTGACCTCGGCAAGGATAAGCTCTGCTACCTGTTGGATGTCTTTCTGCAGGCTTTCATCGAGTATGGGGATGAGAATTTTTTGAAGCGGCTGGCGCACGCGGATCTTCTCGGCCTTCCTCAGCGAAAGCACCAGGGAAGAAATGCGCTGTGCGTAGTCCATCCTGCGTTCCAGAGCCTGGTCGATGTGATTGTGATTGGCGTCTTCCAGCAGATTCAGGTGAACGGATTCCAAAGCGCTGTGGTTTTTGCCCAAAAGGCTCTGATACAGCCATTCTGCAAAAAAAGGCGAGATGGGAGCGATCAGTTTACTGCAGGCCATCAGGCATTCGTACAAGGTGACAAATGCCGAGCGCTTTTCCAGCGAGCTGTCTGTTTTCCAAAACCTCCTGCGGCTGAGTCGCACATGCCAGTTGGAAAGATCGTCATTGACAAACCGATCCACCAGACGCGCAGCCTGGGTGGGTTCGTAATCATCCATGTATTTTTTATAGTCCCGGATCAGGGAATTCAACCTGCTGATGATCCAACGGTCGAGTTCCGGACGCTGTGCGACGGGCACGGTCTCCAGGGACATCAGGTCCAGCTGGTCCACGTTGGCGTACATGGCAAAAAAGCTGTAGGTATTGAAAAGGGTACCGAAAAATTTATTGCGCACCTCGGTAATTCCCTCCAGGTCAAACCTCAGGTTTTCCCAGGGATCTGCATTTGAGATCATATACCAACGCGTTGCGTCCGCTCCGTATTTTTGGAGCGTTTCAAACGGGTCAACGACATTGCCTTTTCTTTTGGACATCTTCTCCCCGTTCTTATCCAGTACCAGTCCGTTTGATACCACGGCCTTAAAAGCGACCGAGTCAAACACCAGTCCGGCGATGGCGTGTAGGGTATAAAACCAGCCCCTGGTCTGGTCAACCCCTTCTGCGATAAAATCGGCAGGAAAATTAGTGCCGCTGAGTTTTTCACCCGAAAAAGGGTAATGGATCTGGGCATAGGGCATCGCACCGCTGTCAAACCAAACATCGATCAGGTCTTTCTCGCGGTATAGTTTCTCCCGGCCATCCGGACCTGCCAGCACCACTTCGTCTATAAACGGACGGTGGAGGTCCGGAGGAATCTGTTGATTCAGTCCAAAAGCCTTGTTGGCCAGCTCAATTTCATTTCTCAGCTCTTCCATGGAGCCAATGCATTTTTCAACGGTTCCCGACTCATTCCGCCAAATGGGCAGTGGTATTCCCCAATAGCGGGACCTCGAAAGATTCCAGTCCTGGAGGTTTTCGAGCCAGTGTCCAAAGCGGCCGGTGCCGGTGGATTCAGGTTTCCAGTTAATGGTCCGGTTGAGTTCGGCCAATCGGTCTTTTATGGCAGTGACGCGAATGAACCAGCTATCCAGGGGATAATACAAGATGGGCTTGTCGGTGCGCCAGCAGTGAGGATAGTTGTGGGCATATTTTTGGGAGTTGAGCAGTTTGCCCTCTTTCTTGAGCTTGATGACTATGCGCTCATCCACCGAGAGGTATCTTTCCGTGCCCAGCCTGATCTTTTCGGCATGTTTTTCTTCCTCAGAAAGGTAATCTTCCTTTACGTACTCTCCTGCAAAATCGCGGACCTCTGATGTAAAACGTCCTTGCTTATCCACCAGCGTGAGTGTGCCCAGACCATATTTGCGCGCCATCCTCATGTCGTCGGCTCCAAAGGAGGGAGCTATGTGGACAATGCCGGTTCCATCTTCGGTGGATACGAAATCACCGGATACCACCCGCCAGGCGTCCCCATCCTCAGGCTTTGCATAATCAAACAAGGGATCATAGCGAAGATCCGTAAGCAGGGATCCCGGTATGCCGGACCTGACAATTCTCCAGGGAAGTTGTTTGTCTTCTATTGCGGGCAAGGGGCCGGATTCAAGGTACTCATGGTCTGCCTTGAACCAGTGTGAAACCAGGTCTGTGGCCAAAATAACATGGATGCCATCGCGCGTATAGGGGTTGTAGGTCTCGATCAGGTCATAGGATATTTTTTCTCCGACAGCCAGGGCAGTATTGGATGGCAGGGTCCAGGGCGTGGTGGTCCAGGCGGCAACAAAGACCGGTGCCGAATCAGATAATGGGGCAATTTCCTCCTTCCACGAATTCGGTTGTATGCGGAACAAAGCAACCGCGGAAACATCCTTTACCTCTCTGTAACATCCGGGTTGATTCAGTTCATGGCTACTGAGGCCTGTACCTGCTGCCGGCGAATAGGGTTGAATGGTAAAGCCCTTGTAGAGCAATCCCTTTTGGTAGATCTCGCGCAGCAAGTACCAGACGGATTCGATGTATTCATTTTGAAAAGTGATATAGGGATTTTCCAGATCCACCCAATACCCCATTCTCTTTGTAAGCTCATCCCATTCTTTCTTAAAGCGCATCACCGTTTCGCGGCATTTCCGGTTGTATTCTTCGATACTGATTTTGACACCGATGTCTTCCTTGGTGATGCCGAGTTCTTTTTCAACGCTCAGTTCAATGGGCAGCCCATGGGTATCCCAGCCACCCTTCCGCATTACTTTTTTGCCTTTGAGCGTCTGGTACCGGCAGAAAATATCTTTGACCGTTCGTCCCATGACGTGGTGGATGCCCGGCATGCCATTGGCAGAAGGGGGACCTTCGTAAAACACAAACTGCTCAGCACCCTCCCGGCTGGTGATGCTTTTCTCAAAAATCCTGTTTTCATCCCAAAATTTCAGGATTTCCTTGTCTATTTCCGGCAGATTCAGCCCCTTAACTTCGCGATACATATATCAAATTGATTTTCAGCGCGCAAAAATAAGACAAGCCATCCATCAAATGGTGAATTGGCCATAATTTCATATTTCACAAAGCCTAAGTCTCTGTATATTTGAGGATCGCAATCCCGATACCGCATGATCTCTTCTACCGGAAAAGGAATAGCCTTTATCATCAATCCAGGAGCCGGGAAGGGTCTGGCGGCCAGGGAGTTGCTAAAAATGCAGGGCATCCCTGCACTCCGGGATGCAGAGTTTAAGGTCACGACCAGTCGGGGAGATGCGGCCCGATATGCTGGGGAATTATGCCATTTTGATCATATCCACACCATTGTAGCTGTCGGAGGTGATGGCACGGTACACGAAATCGTTCCAAGCCTCATGGGCAGCCATTGCAGTCTGGCAATCATACCGAGAGGTTCCGGAAACGGATTGTCCGGTCACCTCAGGTTGCCCTCTGATCTGGAAAGGGCCATTCAATTGATTGTAAAAGGCAGGTCCTCCCACATGGATCTGATTCGAGTCAATGGCCAAATCTGCAGCAACACCGCGGGATTTGGGTTTTCAGCCTGGGTGGCGGACCAGTTTGGGAGAG
>CAYXKO010000054.1:0-10660 GCA_964465435.1 uncultured Saprospiraceae bacterium
AGAAGCATGAAAGTATACAGGAACACCCTTGTGAAGTAATCGTACTGCCGCAACAGAGGTGTGTTTTTGATTCTTTCGCAGCCTCCCTGGTAGTTGGCCAAAGCCAGCAACTGTCCCTCCATCTGAAAGCTGTCAAATCCACTCAGCGTTCCGTCGGCCATGGCCTGGTAAATTTTCTTTCCGGTCAGGAGCTGAAGAAAGTTTGGCTTGTTCTGTGTATTTTCCAGGGCCGCAAATTCTTCTTCATTGAGAAATGACCTCAGCTCAGACCAGCTGTCTTGCCTTCTCAGGTGTAGCCTCAGTGCGTGTGCCCATACGATGGTCTTGTAGATCAAATCCTTCTTAAATTGCTCGCTGCGTTCTCTCTGGTAGTTTTGCTGGTGGGCATGGCTGTCTGTGAAGGTAATGATGAGTCTTGCCAGGACCCGGCTCGAATTGATGATCCCGCCCCACAGGGTTCTGGCTTCCCACCACCGGCTGTAGGAGCTGTTGTTGCGAAAGGCTATGAATATGGCCAGGGCACTGCCCAGGATGGCTGCTATCGAAAAGGGAAGAGACAGGTCCGTGAGTCTTTCCCGGTGAAGGAAATAGACGACCAGGGCCATGCACAGGGAAAAGGCCAGCTCGGTCCTTACGTACCGGACGACCCTGAGCGGATTGAAATTTCTTTTTGTGATCATTTTAAAATTCGTGTCGGATAAAAACTCCGAGATTATAGGTTTTGACGAATGTGGTGTTTCCCGTTTGATTAAAGTCTGCTCCTGCTCCAAGCTGATAACTATTGAATTGCAGGCCCAGCCTGAATCTTTGGGTAAAGCTGAAGTTTTGGGAAGAGACCGTGGGAAAGGCATTGACGCTTTCCACCTGAGTAAACAGGTTTGTTTTTTCGGTCAGGCGGGGCGTGTACCGGAACAGGAGGAAATAATCCAGGTCCGGCTCCTCCAGGAGCTCGCTTACGAGCCAGGTGAAAACAGTCAGGTTTTTCCTGACGAGGGCGTACTGGATACCCGCCTTGGGATATACGCCCCAGCTGAGTACCTGTCCCACCATGACCGGAGCAAAGCCCTTGAGCTTTTTGTGGTTGTAGGAGATGGATTCCGTAAATCCAAATTGAGGCAGGTATTGGGTTTGGGTCATCCTGTAGTCGATGCTTGCACGGTTTCTGTTGAAGAACAGCCATCGCGTATTTTTTCCTTCCCGGTTTTTGAAGAATTTGAAGAACATGATGTCCACCGTGCTGCGCTTGTGACTCAGGAATATCTCAACCGGGATTTGTGCCTCAGCCCTGGCCAAAAATGACGTAAAGAGGAAAACAAAAATGTATCTCATGGCCTTCAGAATAAATAAAGGCGGGCCAGGAGTCCGCCTTTCAGCAATTATTATTTAGAAAGTAATTCTACCACCATTTCGGTGGTGGCAGCGCCGGAATTCTGTTGCTGGCCTGTCACCAGATTCCCGTCCTGAATGGCATAGGAAGAGAAGGGAGCGGAAACCTTGAAATTTGTGCCTTCTATCTTTCTGGCTTCCGTTTCAATTCTGTAGGGCTGTATTTTCATGCCCACGGCCTGATCCGCATAATCCTCTTCCGCATCTGCAAAACCGGTCCAGGTCTTGCCCTTGACCAGGAGCTCTCCGTTTGATTTTCTGGCTTCCAGCAGGAGCGTGGTGGAATGACAGACCGCGGCACTGGGCTTACCTGCCTCGTAAAAGGAAACAAATAATTTTTCCAGGTCCTGGTTGCCTTTGAAGGTGTACATCGGGCCCTGTCCGCCCACCAGGAAAATGGCGACATAGTCGTTGTGTCTTACATCGGTCAGCTTTTTCGTGTTCTCCAGCATGTTTTTAAATTCAGGCTTTTGCAGGTATCCCAGGGAGATGATGTCGTGGGCCGAATAGCCGCTTGCATCCGCAGGGTTGGAGTATCCATCCATTTCGAGTTTGCCGCCGTTTGTCGACACCAGCTCGATCTCGTATCCGGCCTCCTGAAAGAACATCATGGGGAGAGTGAGATAGGCAGCCCAAAAAACGATGGGCCAGCCGGTCTGCGTTGAAACGGAAGGTGAACTGGCCACCATGAGTATTTTACCCTTGAAAGGGACACCATGCGGGTGCACGTAATTCATTCTTTCTTTTGGATTTGACATTTTTAGATTGTTTTTAATTGGTTTAGAACTTTGAGCGCAAACGGTTCCTGCCAGGATCACCAGCAGGGAGAAGATCATGGGAACTGTTTTATTCATAGTTTTTATTTTTAATACCGCAAAGTTGAGGGTATATGCTACATTTGCCTATATACTTACCCTGAATAGTGATACTTACATTTAGGAAAGTATCAATAAATACAATGCATTTAAGCTATGCCTGAATTTTTTTACCAGAGCAAACTCTATTACAACCCGGTTGAATTTGCCATGGACCGGATCGGGGGAACTTGGAAAATGCCCATCCTATGGCGCCTCAAGGACAGGGTGCTGCGTTACGGAGAACTCAAAAAGGACATTCCCCGTATCACGCACAAGATGCTGACCAGTCAGTTGCGGGAGCTGGAAGAGGAGGGATTCATCCACCGAGAGGTATATCCCGTGGTCCCGCCCAAGGTGGAGTATTCCATCACGGAGAGGGGCAAAAGAGCCATTGTCATCATTGAGACCATCCGCACTTACGGACTAGAACTCATGAAGGAATTTGGAGTCGAGCATGCCAAGATAGAAAAGCACAAAAAGGAGAAATAAGCGGGTGGGAGGGAGCTTGGTTGATCGCTTCGGGGCGATCAGTCTGCGTTGTTTCGAAGGATCTTTTCCATCTTTTTCCCTTTGGCCAATTCATCGACCAGTTTGTCCAGGTACCGCACCTTACGGGTGAGGGGATTTTCTATTTCCTCTACGCGGTATCCGCAAATGATTCCCGTGATGAGATGGGCATTCGGGTTCAGGTTTGCGCGACCAAAAAAGTCCTCAAAGCTGACTTTCTCTTGAATGAGTTGGGCCAGTTCATGCTCATCAAATACGGCAAGCCATTCGATCACCCGGTGCAGTTCTTCCCTGGTTCTCCCTTTTTTCTCCACCTTGGCAAGGTAATGCGGGTATACTGAAGAAAAACTCATTTTTGCGATTCGCTCGTCCTGATTACCGGCCGGATTCATGATTTCCTGATTTGTTTTTCTGAAATTACTTTAGTCGCTCCAACTTTCCTTTGCGCCTGACGATATTTTTATAATCCCATTGGATTTCCCTCGACTTTTTGAGCCAGCGATTGATATCGCCCGGATTGATCTCAGACGCGCTGTTGTAGAATATCGATGCATCCTTGAATTTTTCGCCCCGGTGGTTTAAGGCCTCCTCCTCAAAATCCGCCCCGCTCCAGAACATCAGGCGAATCCCTGCTTTTTGTTTGCTGTAACCCACGATCGGGTTGCCCTCCAAAAACCAGACCGGGTGGGCGTGCCATACCTTGCTTTCGGCTTCCGTCAGCACAGAGTCAATGATGGCACTGAGCCGTTCGCATAAGTCCCTGTCCCCGGGACTTAGTTTGTCGTGGTAGGCCTCAATTTCCTCTCTCATTTTGCAAATGATGTTTTGAAGGGTCCCGGGCAAATAAAGCTTTCGCTGATTCTTCATTTTAAAATCAATCCGGCCAAAAACCGGCAGCTGCGCGAACAGTCTGTTAGGCCGGAAAACAAAGGTAAAGATAATTCATTTGTTCTCTGTCGAACCCCTACTGCCGGAGTGGAATGTTTCCTCCCGGTATGTCCATCCCGGTCAGTTGGTTAATGGGTGATGTCTATTAATTTCAATACTGATTCACAGCCGTACCAGAAAAAATATCAGTTCAATGCGACTCCCACCATAAATCCCACCCAGGGTTTATTCTGGTAGATCCAGACCTCGCGGTCGGAATTGAGCAGGTAATCCAGTCCGAGTGCAAATCCAAAACTGGCCACGTTGAATTCCAGGAAGCCCGCCACGCCGGCCTGCAGGATCATGCCGCTGTATTCGTAATCCCTTTTGTTTTGGGTGGTAAAGGGGGTGATGGGTGTGGTGCCGATGCCTCCAAACAATCCCAGGTCGTAGCCCCGGCTGCTCACCCGGCTGATGTGCCTGCCCAGGGGATCTGTCTTGCTGGATAGTGCGTACCGGTCCTGTCTCCATCCGGCATACAGGGAGATATTGAGATCGGTGGTGAGTTGTGCAGGAAGTCCATGAACGGGAGGACGATATTTTAAAAGGATGGTGGCAAGATCGATGTCGAGACTCTTTTTTGAAAAAATCAGCTTGTTTATGGGCTTGCTTTCTTCTGAGTCAAGCGTAAAACCAATTGAAACATTGGGGTCCGGTTTTGTATCCTGCATTCGGAATACTTCCACCTTGTCCCCGGTGCGGTCCACATAAACCGTTTGTGCCGGATCTTGGGCGGATCTCATTTTGTAGTATCCGCTGTGGAAGCCATGCTGGGATGCCTTCTCGAAGGTTTTGCAGGAGATGCAGATCATGCTGAATAAAAACAGCGCGGAAAGCTTGTATTTACATCGGTATTTCATATCTTCTGATCGGGATGTTTATGGAATGTGTTCAATTTGTTTCATGCAAAAATGAAGAATCGGGAAACCTGCTCCAAATGTAAAATTAATCGGAATCAGCGTGAATGCGGCAGATTATTTTCTAGTCTTAAATGTAATAAAAGGACGATCCGGACACCGGTCATTTATTTTGAACTTGCAGGTGATCTGAAATCAAGTCTCGCCCGCTGTATTTAGGCAGCTCATAGGGGAATGGGCTTCAGTACCGTTTTTTCCCAGCGACTGTACTGCTCCTTCATTTTATTGAATCTTTTTTCTTCCCGGTGGCGGAGGTTGTTTTTTTCTGCCCTGTCCGTGCTGATGTCAAAAAGGTATTCTCCTTTTTCGTCCTGCAGGTATTTCCATTTTCCCTGTCGCATCGCTTTTTGTTGGGTGCGCTGGAAGGTCCTCCAGTAGAGGGTCCTTTCGAAGGGTTTTTGCTTTTCCGTAAGGATGGGCATGAGGTCCTTTCCATCCGGGGGGTGGTCTTTGTGCGCTTTGACTCCTGCTGCGCTCAGGATGGTGGCGGTCCAGTCCATGGTGATGGCCACCTGCCGGGTCGTGACGGCGGACCGTACCCTGCCCGGCCACCGGACGAAGGCCGGTACGCTGATCCCTCCTTCCCACAAGGTCATTTTGGATTGGGTTAGTCCACCATTGTCTGAGTACTTTTCTCCGCCGTTGTCATTGGTAAAAATGACCAGGGTGTTTTGGCTTAGTTGTGCCTCCTCCAAGGCTTTCATTATTTTGCCGACTCCCTCGTCGAGACTTTTCATCATCAGGGCATAGGTTTCTGTCGATCCCCCGGCCGTGAAATCTACCGAATCGGGATAGGCCGGGTCGCCGGGCGCCTGCCAGGGCCCGTGCGGGGCCGTAAAGTTTATGTTGAGAAAGAAGGGCCGGTCGTGTTGCCGGCGGATGTACGCCACCGATTTGTCTGTGATGAGTTCGGTCAGGTATCCCTTCGGATGGACCGGGATATCCTTTTCATAAAGGTCGTGCGCACGCATGCGGTTGCTTCCCTTGTGCGATACATAGTCTGCCCCTCCGCTGAGAATTCCAAAGAAATAGTCAAATCCATTTTGCCCCGGGCTTTGGTGGGGCATGAATCCCAGATGCCACTTTCCAACCAGCGCCGTTGCGTAACCGCTTTCCCTGAGCAGCAGCGGCAGGGAGGGAATGCTCTTGTCCAGGCCATAGGCGCTGTCCACTTTGGGGCCCCGGAGGGGTTCCAGCAGCCCCACAGGCGTTTTGGCCGGATATCGACCCGTCATGAAGGCCGTGCGCGTAGGGGTGCAAACCGGTGCAGCCGAATAGGCATTCTCAAACCGCATCCCCTCGGAAGCAAGCCGGTCCAGATTAGGCGTCCGGAATTTTTTTTGTCCATAACAGCTTAAATCTCCATAACCCATGTCATCGGTCATGATGTAAATGATGTTGGGCCGCTGACTGAATCCTTCTGAATGCACAAGGACCAAGCAGGCCAGGATACAATGCCGGGCGTATTGATTTGCACTTTTGATGATCATATTCTGTTTTTTTGATCGCACGTTTTGGCTTGCAGGAAAATAAAATAATTCAGCTTTGACTAATTACAAGGTACTAGACAAAATAGGACGACACTTTTACAATCCGGTTGTCTTCAAAGGTAAAAATATCGCAGTAAAAGTTTTCAATCGGTTTCCCTTCCTCATTGGTATATCTGCATATGCCTTCTGCCACGACATTTTGTTCGTCCATGATGAACCGGATATTTTCAAACCTGAATCTTCCTCTGGGAGCATTTTCCAGGAATGCGGCCACTTCCTTTTTGTTTTTGAGTTGGACATTTGCCATTTTGTGGGAGATCCATTCAATGCCTTCAGCTGAATGTTCAATGATCCCGGAGTAGTTTCCCTGGTAGTATTGCTCTACCAGGTTTTTCATAAGTTGTCTGTCGTTATGGTTCATCCTGATTTTGAAATGATGCTCCCTCTTTTTCCAGAAGTTCTTTCAGTTTCGAAAGGGAGCTTTTGCCCATGCCGTGCAGTCTGAGAATGTCGCTTTCTTTGTATCGAGAGAGTTGTTTCAAATTGCTTATGCCCTTGCTTTCCAGAGCCCTTCTGGCCGGGGCTGCCAGCAAAGATAGAAAATCGTCATCCGGTCTTCTTTCTTTTTCGCATACCGGACACACAGGACAATCAGAGCTTTTATGGTAGCTGTGTCCGTACTTACAGGTCCTGTTCTTTTTTTTTTTGGCATCATGTCCGTCCGGGTTTTCTCAGGCCATTGTTGCATTGATTTGGATCAGTAAGATCATTTCTGGATGTGCGCTTAACCCATGTGTTGCATTTCCGGATTAGCAGCGCTTTTTTTTGAAATCGGACCGACAAATTCAATACTGAGCTTGCAAACATGGATCTGATTTATGCCGTTAATTTATATCCCAAATAGCTGCCCAAAAATTTTGAAGTATTGGCTATGGCAAAAATTAGAATGAATTCAGACCAATGTACCCCTACGGCTGTTATGATGATGATGTCCAGGAGTGCATAAATGAGAGGGAAAAGAATTGCCAATTTGAGGACATTGGGATATCCCTTTTTCTTCCAATATCGTGTCACGAAAAAGAAGAGGATGAAGCCGAAGATTCCCGAAATATAGGGTGCGGAAAGATTTGCGTGTGCTTCATAAACACTTTGATCTTGTCCTGGATTAATCAGATAGGAATACACTGCAACTTCAAGAAATGAAAGGATGACCAGGGTTGTCATGGTGGCAAAGGCCATCCCGATTAGTTTTAAAATCACATATTTTTTCATTTGATTATTATGGGTTTGGTGATTGATTTATTCTGCTCACACATTCTGGATGCTTTTTTTTGTATTAAAATTTTGCGATTAAATGCTCTTTTAAGACCGGGAATGGAAGATCAGAAAACTATGTTTTACAGATGTGTAATTTATTCTTTTATTTTAAGGATAAGCTAATATAATTTCATTTATTCTGGTTTTGAGTAAAGGCCAAAGGTAGTTTCTAATTATTATTTTGGTTTCTTGCGCCGGAGAGTCTGTTTCTTTTTTACTGATGACCGGTCGGGGAGGAATTTTTTTTGTTTTTAAGTTTGGTTTTTTATCATGGACAGATTGTATTCTTTACTCCAAAGACGATATAAAAAATACAAAAATGAGCATAGTATCAAACTATAGATTACATACAAGGGTCTTCCCACGATTTCTCTGAATGAGTTGTAAAATGAAACATGATAGAATTGACAAATATTGTGAAAAGTTGCCAGAAAGCTGCCAATAATAATCACTCTTACCATCACATATCCGGTGTGTGCCAATAAAGTAAATTTATTTTTTGGTGTTTTATAGAAAACTTCAAAGAACTTTCCTTTCTCATCAAAGTATAATTCTGAAACAAAGTCAATCAGACTGTTTGACGATGTCTTTCTTGTCAATTTATACCTGAAGGTATAGCAATAGAAAGCGTAAATGATTAATCCAACCACAAGGATATTGGCAATAATTAAACCGGTCCATCCAATCCCAAGAAACTTATATAGGGGATTGGTCTCTCCTGTCGGGTTTTCAAAGAACCAAAGGCTGGTCGAGTAGAAATCGCAAACTCTGGAAAAGAGCAGAAGAATGGTCAATACATAGAATTTGGTTTTCATGATTAAATTTATTTGTGCACTAAGGCTGTTTATTGGAATGCCCTGTTGCATTTATATCATTACTACTAAAAAGGTGTAATGAATCTTCTGGTCCAGGCCGATTGTCTGGACGATCCTTTAAAGTCTGGAAGAGGTCCGGCATGGTGAAGCGACTGAGTGTACTGAGGTGCTTGACCCTGCAAGATGTACAAAATGAAGGGTTAAGGATTGAAGTTTAAACGTTAGGTCCATATGAGCATCCAATGAATACTTAGAGCTAAGATATATATATTCCTGGAATTTTATAGGGATTTAGTTCAAAATGGCCGGTAATTCGCTGTATTCTCAGCAGGGCGGCTTATTTTTGGAAGGGTCAGGACAAACTGGACTGTTGGTTTTAGGGAGCAGGGACTGACTGTTTTGATTGCAGAGGCGGTCTGAGTTGATGACAAGCTTTTATAGGTCAGGTAAAGGGAGTCTTGGGTTATATTTTTATTTTAAAGGGATCATGCATTCAAATTCCTAACGATCATGTAATTGCCTGAGCTGCCTGGTCATTGTATCAGAAAGGAGTTTTATAAATGCCGGTGCTATTTTATTATTTTATGAGATTAGATGGATATGTCACTTTCAGATACTTTAAGCGAACTAAACCGTTTTCCTTTTATCATCATCTGACCGTATATGCAGTACCAGAGAAGTGGATAGGGGTTAAAAGATCAAGTTAATCTGTGTCCAATCGGTATTGCGATAAGGCGGAATGGCAGTATGCTTTCAACTCTTCTTAATTTTTGAAATGGTCTTTCCTTTGCATTTTGTCTCTTTTTCCATATCCTTGATGGCAAAGTCAATCGCTTCTTGTATCAGGGCTTTTACCTGGGGATTTTTGTAGTCACTGGTTTCCTTTACGTCTATATGTCTGATCAGATTGCCGGTGCCTGTTAATAATTTATTGGGGTCTTTTAGTAGCGTTCCTTTGTTAAAGCCTAAGTTTAGGTGGTTTGTGTAAACCGGCAACATACAAAAGGCATCTGATAGTTTGTCAGAGATTGAAAATACTGCAGTCAATGCATGGGTATGGTATAGTAATTCGTTGCTGTTTGGATAAATTTCCAGGATGTATTCTCTCGCATCTTTAAACAGGTCAATGACTTTTTGTTCTTTAAGGTCCAGCCAGTATTGAAAGTCGGGATGTATGGGTCTTGTAAATATCATTTTACCGGTTTTTAATATGACATGGGGTAATTCAGGTAACATTTGGAATCCGGCCTTCTTTCTTTTTCGGATACCGGACATACAGAACAATCAGAGCTTTTAGGGTAATTGTGTCCGGCAGGGAGGGTTTTCAGGATCTTTTTGGACTGCATGGGTTTGAGTTCATTTGATATTTTATTTCAAGACATCTTTTTAGTTTGTTTAGACGGGTACAAACAGCTTTACGAGGGTTTCTCTATCCTGATTGATTTATCATGATCTTCTTTACAGTTTTATGTCTCCTTTACTTCAAATGCCTGGTGTAACAAGGCCTTTAATAATTGCTCGGTGGCAGCCTGATTGGCCAAAATATGTTCTTTTAATTGCTTGGTTTTATCGAATTGCTTTTCTATTTCCGCCACGATGCGTTTTTGCTCGGAGAGGGGGGGGAGGGGGATAGGAAAATTGGAAATATTTCCCATACTCAGATTTGCTCTTCCTGGTGCAAAAGAACTATTTGTCATTAATTTTATAGCAAGATTTGAGTTCAATAAATTGAGCAAATAATCTTTATTTATCAGGCTGTGTTCAATTCTTATAATACAAACCGCCTGATTAATATTTGCAACTATGTCTAAATTAAACAGAGCTGTTCTACCTATTGAAGCGCCAACGATATTTGTTAATATATCACCCTTTTTAAGAATTGAACGTGGCTCAATTTTATTGAACTTTTCTTCAACATAAGTAGCATTGGTTAAATCAATTTTAAAGCTATCTACATTTTTACTCGTAATAAAAAGAATTCCTTCATTTTCTGAAACATACTGAATTCCTTGCCAATTTGGTGAAGAACCCTTTGTAATGTTATCACAAATCTCCCCCAATCTACACCATACCCAATTTTCAGGGATCTCAAACGGAATTTCTTCGGGTTTGATGGGGGGGAATTCTTTCAAAGGACGGGGTTTAAACCCCGTCCTATTCAGTCCAGATTGGGTGGGCTTTTGCCCAATTTTTTTTTCATTTGGGTTTGGATCGTTTCTATTTTCATTGGGGTCTGTTTGAAACCCGGCCCTGTTCAATTTGATGCGTTGGAGCAGTTCACTGGCGGGTTCGTCATTCGGGTCTTGTGGTACTAATTTGCCTTGTACCGCTTCTTGTAAAATGGCTTGGTTTAGGGAGTCTAGGAGGGTGAGTTGGTAATAAAAAAAAAAAAAAATAGGACTTCTTTCAAGCTTATTTACAAAATTAAGAAAATCCTTTTGTTC
>CAYXKO010000055.1:0-10623 GCA_964465435.1 uncultured Saprospiraceae bacterium
CTCTCAAACTGGGCCGGATCCCGGAAGGAAATTATACTTCCATCCGCTTTGGAGTAGGAGTACCCTCCAGGATCAACAGCCGGAGTCCCAAGGATTTTCCCGCCTCCAGCCCCCTCAGTCAGGGGGACCATTATTGGGCGGGTTGGGATTCCTACATTTTTTCAAAAACTGAGGGGGTATTGTCCGATGGAAATCAAATGGCCAACTTTGCCTATCATTCGGGCTTTGACTCGGTGTACCAGGTCAAAGAATATCCTATTTCCCTGGAAGTCCCACAAGGCGCAGACGTAAGCGTGAAACTGGAATTGGATCACAGCAAATTGTTTGGCAATGCCCAGGATTTTGTCAACATCTATCAGGATCCCATCATCCACGATGGGGGAGATTTTATGAGTCAATTTATGTCCAGGTTTAATGCTGCCATTTCCGTCCAATAAGTGAAATCATGACTTTCGCTCCTGTCAGATCTGTCTTCCTGTTTGCCTTAGTTCTTACGGCCTATTCCTGCATTCGGGAAAATGAAGAAGGGGATCTGAGGCATATTCCCTACGAACCACGCGATTATCCGCTTGTGATACCCCGAAGTTTTGGACCCCTCCCCGAGAGTCCGGACAATCCGATGACCTACGACGGAGTCCAGTTGGGAAGGCATTTGTTTTACGACCCTATATTATCTTCTGATTCCAGCCAGTCCTGCTCCAGCTGCCACAAACCCGAGTTCGCCTTTACAGACGGAAAGGCAGTCAGTGTCGGAGTGACCGGCCAGGCAGGAACTAGAAGCAGTATGTCCCTGCTCAATGCAGCTTACTTCACCAAGGGCATGTTCTGGGATGGAAGGAGCCCGACTCTGGAGAGCCAGGCTCTGGAGCCCGTGGAAAATCCCATTGAATTGCACGAATCCTGGCCCAATGTTGAAAAGAAATTGAGGAGACATGCCAAATACCCTGAGTTGTTCCGCAAGGCATTCGGAATATCGTCAAAATCCGAAATCAGCCGGGAACTGGCAGCTAAGGCGATGGCCCAATTCCAGAAAATATTGCTGACCGGGGGCAACAGCCGGTATGTGAAACAGCTTAATGGGGAGACCTTTTTCGACCCGGATGAACAGGATGGAATGGAAATGTACTTCAATACCAACCCAGCCCTTCCCGATGCCCAATGTGGCCACTGTCATACGGCACCGACTTTTGCCTCCAGTGACTATTTTAACAACGGCCTTGATTCAGCAGGACGCCCTGAGGACTTTAAGGATCCCGGCCGCGGTGCGGTCACCGGTATTCCCCTGGACTATGGCCGGTTTAAAGCGACCACGCTCTTTAACTGGCATCTTACGGCGCCCTATATGCACGATGGCCGTTTTGCTACCATCGAAGAGGTGATGGACCATTATACCCTCCACGTCAAACAAGCACCTAACCTGGATCCCAATGTGGCCAATCTGAAGCTAAACACCCGCCAGAAGAACAAGGTGTTGGCCTTTTTAAAGACCCTCATTGACACGAGTTACCTCCAAAATCCAGACATTTTTAGTCCTTTTTAATTTTTTTCCGGGCTTTTTGACCCTCTAAAATTATGTTCTAAAGAACTTTTAGGGCATGATTTTCAAATGTGTTATATGCTATATAATTAAATTTTAGTATTTTATGTATTTAATATACATTATATATAATATATTTATATATGACAATACCCTTTTTTTGTACTTGTTGGCGGATTAGAATCGTCGGATCATTGTATCGTGATTGTAAGACAAAGGGAAGAAATACAATCAGAATGCTGGTAAAAGTATCAGCGACCGTAAAATCGGATATGTTCATGGGATTAAAGATTTGTTAATAGGAAGCCGTCCCAAGTGGATGGCTTCTATTAACAAGTTGACCCGGTCCCGGGATTCCAAATCGCGAAGAGTTTTCATGAGATTTATAAATAAAGGTAAGCTAGTTTGGATATGTTCATGGGATTAAAATAGCCAGTTGCGATCACGACTGGCTATTTCCTTTTTAGGAATCAAGGTTTAATAAATTTTTTTCTCGGATAAATCTATTTCAAAACGAAAGACAGAAGTCCTGCCCACGTGGCGGGACTTTTTTTTGCATTCGCGTCGGCCGTACCGTTTTGCACAACATCAAAAGCCCAAAGTCTGTTATATTTTGAAACGAATTGAAAAATGAAAATCATTAGTTCTTTTATCCTGTCAGTTTCCTTTGCAGTATTCCTGGGTGCTCAATCCTTCGTTCCTCCCTTTGAGCTGTTTTCCAAAAACAAGGTTTGCTATCTGACCCTGACCGATGGAAGTCAGGCCGAGCTGTATCTCAAAAGCATGAAAAAGAAAAAAGGCCTGATCACCGAGCTGAATCTGGTGGACAGCAGTAAACAGAAATACAAGTATCCTGCAGCACAAATAAAGGAAATCTATATCCCGGCCAGCGGATTGCAGAAAATGATGTCCTATGACGAATCTTTTTCCCGCACCCTGAGGGGGTCCCAAGACGTCAACATGGATCACATCAAGAATGGGTACGCCCTGTTTCTATCGACGGAGGTGATGCTTAAGGACGGCAAGCAGACCTTATTGCTGCAATTGCTTAACCCCGGCTTTTCATCGGTCCATCAGGTTTTCCACGACCCACTCGCAGCTGAGACCGCTTCCGTAGCGGTAGGTGGCTTCAACGTGGCAGGAGGCGATGACAAATCCTATTACATCAAAACCGGCGACAAACCGGCCTATCGGCTGATGAAGAAAAATTACGACGAGGAATTCAAGAAACTATACAAAGATTGCCCGGCTGTTTACAGGAAATACAAGAACGATATTTCCTGGAGCAAATTTCCCCTCCACCTGTCAGAATGCGACACTGCCAAAGAAGAGTAGGATAAAATTTCTGGCCAGGCATATTTGAATGAAAGGAAACTTAATCCAGTAATAAATTGGTCACTTTGGATCAGGCTTGGACTTCCTTTAGTTCTATTCTGAAGGTAGTGCCGCGCTCAGGGTCGGAGTCCTTTACGTAGATCATACCGTCGTGGTAATTCTCTATGATCCTTTTGGCCAGGGACAAGCCCAAACCCCATCCCCGCAGCTTCGTGGAATAACCCGGTCTGAATATGGTGTCCCACTTTCCGGCAGGAATTCCCTTGCCTGTATCAGAGATGTCCACGCAGATCAGGTTTTCATCGCGATAGACCGAAATGCCGATCGTACCCATGTCCTCCATGGCATCCAGGGCGTTGCGCAACAGGTTTTCAAGCACCCAGGAAAACAGGTTTGTGTTTAACATTACGACATAATCGTGCTCCAATTCATCCGGACCGTGAAACTTGATTTTCCGTCCTGCCCTGGGCCTGATATAATCCAATGCGGCCATACACTCGGCCTTTATACCGGTCGGCGACAATTCCGGTACGGACCCGATCTTGCTGAAACGGTCTGATACCTGTTGCAATTTGGATACATCCTGCTCCATGTGCGAGATAATCTCCTCTCTCAGAGCCGGATCGTTTTCATCCGCCTTAAGGGCCTCGATCCACCCCATGATGCCGCTGATCGGGGTGCCAAGCTGATGGGCGGTCTCTTTGGCCATGCCTACCCACACCCTGTTTTGTTCCTCCTTGCGCGACAGATTGAAAACACTGTATCCTATGGCCACGTAGGCCAACAGCAGAAGCATCTGTATCAATGGCAGGTAGCTGATCTGAGTCAAAATCGCGGGGTATTCCCAATAGATGGCCTGATAGTCCGGACTGGTCAGGGGAACGATGCCCGAGGATTTGACCCTTTCCAAAACTGCCTGTGTATCAATTGGTTCAGGGTAGTTGTGCAAGCCCACATCACCGTTGAGGTTGATGGTGACCACCCTGATGTCCGACAACTTGTTGAGTACTTCCTGGTGAAAGGTCACATCGATATCCAGGTCAGCGTTGATCACGATCTCTTCCAAAGTTCTGACCAGTAACTCAGTATGCGTCTTTTCTCTCGAGGCCAGATTATTGGCCAGATGGTTGGCATAGAACAAAGGGGACAGGGTGATCACGATGCCCAGCACTCCCAGGTACCACTTCCATCTGCTTGTTTTCTGATATACATCCATGCCCCGTTATTCTACCCGGATTCTTTCCGGATGTAAACGCAAATATGATAATAAGATTATCGACCAGGCTCAGGAATCTCTACGATATGCAACATAGCCTCCTGTCTCATCTGTTTATTTGATTCCTGCGCTACTGCAAAACGACGTCCACCAAGCGCACAGATGGATTCCTTTTGGCTCAAAAAACCAAAATCATAGGAATCAACAATCTGAGGAATATCTGAAGCCAGATTAACCTCATAGATCTGAGTTCCGCTCAACCAATAAATATCCTCAGTCCCGGCACTCTTGCACGCACCCGTGAGCTGGCTTTCCAGAAAAAATCGATCCGAATAGGAAACGGATGCCCTGGGGGCCGGTGTGTAGACTCCCGGGAGGGCGGGAAGGCAAAACACATGGGTCACGGGCTTATGACTCATCTTCCAATGTTTTGAAAACAACCAGAGGCTATCGCGCCTCCAGCATACTGCCTCTATATCGTAGCCGGGATGCCTGTTTCTTTTCTTTGAAATGGTTTGGGGAATTGGTCGGATCTCAGTGATCTCAGCATCCAGTGAATCCTCTTCCATCAATTGGGCAATGCCGATCCGGTAGATGCTCAGACCTTGCCTCTGCCTTTTGTTGTCACCGGTATCTGCTATATACAGGTAATTCATAAAATCAGTGCTCAGGTCCTCCCAGTCTGTATTGGATGCATTCTTCACGGTGATCCGTCGCAAAATGGCTCCCGTGCTGTCCAGATGGTAAACCTGATTTTTATTTCCTCCGTCATTGATCGCAAAATAACTCAAGCCTCCATCCAGGCTGACAAGACCTGATATCTCCCTTAGTTCTTCATTCAGGACAAAAGACTTAATGATCTTTATGTCCTGAGCCTTTATTTGGAAGTTCAGAAATATTGCTATGAGAAATAACTTGTACAGACTGATCAATTCAGGATTTGCAGTTTGGCAAATTTCAATACAATTTTTCTTTGTGGGTTGTCCACATCGCTAAAGAAAATGGTGGCTACGCGATTATCAGAGCTGCCTTCCACCTGGATCACCTTGCCCTCTCCGAATTTCTGGTGCAGCACCCTCATGCCTGCCTGGATTTGCGTCGGCGAACTGGGTTTGAAATTGGCAAGGCCCGGGTGGCTGGCCACCATGGCCGGTTTGCGTTCTACAAATCTCTGTTTGGGCACTGATGGCTCATCGAAAACATTGAAGACAGTGCTTCTGGCTGATGGGTCCTTATCAAAACGCGAACTGTCGATCTCTTCGATGAATCTGCTCGGTTGATTCATCCTCAGGTTGCCAAAGAAATATCGCGAGGTGGCATAACTCAATGCCAGGAAATGTCGCGCACGGGTGATCGCCACGTAAAACAACCTGCGCTCTTCATCCAGCTGTTCTTCGGAAGACATGGACATGTAGGAAGGAAATAAATTCTCTTCCAGACCGCCTACGATCACAGCATCAAACTCAAGTCCCTTTGCACTGTGGACAGACATCAGCGTGATGTATTCCCTGTTTTCTGTATCCTCATCCAGTTCACTTACCAGAGCAATGCCCTGCAGGTAAGCTGCCAGGCCTTTATTGGGAGGCAGGTCTCCGGTAAGCTCATCGTTTTCGGTAAAATCCTTGATCCCGTCGAGGAGGGCGCTTACGTTTTCGATCCGGGATATTCCCTCGGGTGTGGAATCTTGTTTTAATTCCTGGGACAGACCGGACATCTTGTATATCGCAAGAGCCGCATCGTAGGCATCACTGCCGGCAGCCAGTTGCTGCATCTGCATGATCATCTGATGAAAGCTAAGCAGGTTTTGGGCGGACCTTCCTGCGGTGCTGAACGCCGGAATGCTCTCCAGCAAAGAGCTTCCCTGGGCCAGACTGAATTCGAGCAATTTGTCCAGGGTGGTGTCTCCAATGCCCCTTTTGGGATAATTGACGATCCGCTTGAATGCTTCGTTATCCTTGGGATTGACCACCAGCCGCATATAAGCCATCAGGTCTTTTACTTCCTTGCGCTGGTAAAAGGACAATCCGCCAAACACCTTGTAGGGTATGTTCATGCGACGCAGCTGCTCTTCGAAGATCCTGGATTGAGCATTGGTGCGGTATAAAATACCGATATCCGAATTCTTGAGGTGATAGCTGTTTTTCAGCTCTACAATATAGTCCGCCACGCGGCGTCCTTCTTCATTGTCGGAGGCGGATTTAATGACCTTGATTTTGTGTCCTTCCTTTTTTTCTGTCCAGATCTCTTTTTTGATCTGCCTGGAATTGTAGGTGATCACGTCGTTGGCAGCCTGTACGATGTGTTCTGAGCTGCGGTAATTCTGTTCGAGCTTAAAGATCTTTACATCCGGAAAATCCTCCTGAAAATCCAGGATGTTCCGGATGGTGGCGCCGCGAAAAGAGTAAATGCTCTGGGCATCATCGCCGACGATGCAAATGTTGCGCGGACTGCCTGGGTAAAGACAAAGCTTTTTTAAGATGGCGTACTGGAGGTAGTTGGTATCCTGAAACTCATCCACCAGGATATACCTGAAAATCTTGCGGTACTTTTCCAGCACCTCGTCCTTGTTTTCCTGAAAAAGCCGGTATAACTGAAGCAATAGGTCGTCAAAATCCATGGCTCCGGCCTGAAGGCACTTCTGTACGTAACGCTTATAGACCGCACCTGTAGCCGGCATCTTGTTCATACGGTCCTGCTCCACAAGGGCCGGATCCTGCTCGTACATGATCGGTGTGATGAGATTGGACTTGGCATTTGAGATGCGGTTGCGGAGGGTATTGGCGTTGTATTCTTTCGGGTTGAGGCCCATCTCCTTGATGATTTCGGAAATGAGGCTTTTGGAATCCTCTGTGTCGTAGATCGAAAAATCCGTCGGGTAGCCGATCTTTTCCGCCTCGATCCGCAGGATGCGGGCAAAAATGGAGTGAAAGGTCCCGCTCCAGACCTTGCGGGCGTCAGATTCAACGACCTGACTGATGCGTTCGGTCATCTCCTTGGCCGCCTTATTGGTAAAGGTCAGGGAAAGAATCTGGTTGGGCCGGATACCGCTGTGGATCATGTGGGCCAGCCGGTAGGTGAGCACCCGCGTCTTTCCGGATCCCGGTCCGGCGATCACCATCACCGGCCCTTCTATTTGAAGGACCGCTGCTCTTTGCACTTCATTGAGCGAATCCAGATAGTTTTGACTCATAGCTTATTCTAAAAGGCTGCAAGATAATAAGGAATATCTTCCTGAAAAAGGACATGCGTGCGGATCATGGCCGGTACATATGCGGACTTGTTTGAATCTATAAAAATGGGTGGACTTGGGCTAAATTTTATTTTTTTTTGGATGAATTACACTGATTCGGGTAAAATATGTGAATATTTTTAAAATATTTCCAACATTTAGACCTCATTTAGCCATCATCGAGAAAAATATTTTAATTTTGCATCAATTTTTCATTTTTACAAACCAAATCCACCATCATGCCAACCAGCCGCAGTACCGCCTTGCAACTCTTTCAGTCCCGGCCCAAGATGCAAAGAGAGCGGGAGAACAAGAAGATCTCCAGTTACTATGCTCAAAATGTATTTACCACCGACAAGCTGAAATCCTATCTTTCTCATGAAGCCTTCAAGGTTTACAGCCAAACCATCTCGGAAGGAAAGAAGATCTCCCGCGAGCTGGCTGATCAGATCGCAGCGGCGTTAAAGGCCTGGGCCATGGAAAATGGAACCACCCACTATACCCACTGGTTCCAGCCCCTGACCGGCACCACTGCGGAAAAACACGATTCCTTTTTTACCCTGTCCGGCAATGGAACGCCGGTTGAAAAATTCGACGGAGATGCCCTGGTCCAGCAGGAGCCGGATGCCTCTTCCTTCCCCAGCGGCGGATTGCGCGCCACTTTTGAGGCACGCGGCTATACCGCATGGGATCCCATGTCCCCGGCCTTTATCATGGACATAGCCGGATCCAAGACCCTGTGCATTCCCACCGTCTTTATATCCTATACGGGCGATGCCCTGGATCACAAGGCTCCGCTCATCCGATCTCTGGAAGCACTGGACAAGGCTGCCACCGGCGTGGCCCGCTATTTTGACCGGTTTGTCAACAAGGTCAGCGCGACCCTGGGTTGGGAGCAGGAGTACTTTCTCATCGACAAGGCCATGTATTATGCACGTCCCGACCTGATGGCATCCGGCAGGACTGTCTTTGGTCGTGGTCCTGCCAAGGGCCAGCAGCTTGAGGATCACTATTTCGGGGCCATTCCCGAGCGGGTGTTTGCCTACATGGTGGACCTCGAAATGGAATGCCACAAACTGGGCATCCCGGTACGCACGCGTCACAACGAGGTTGCTCCCAGTCAGTTTGAGCTGGCGCCGATGTTTGAAGAGGCCAACATTGCCGTGGACCACAATTCTCTTTTGATGGACCTGATGGACCGCGTGGCACGAAGACACAACCTGATCGTGTTGTTTCACGAAAAACCCTTTGCCGGCATCAACGGAAGTGGCAAGCACAACAACTGGTCCATGGGTACGGATACCGGTACAAACCTGCTGGGCCCCGGCAAAACCCCCAGGAACAACCTGCAATTCCTTACTTTCTTTGTCAATACCATCAAGGCGGTTCACGATCATTCAGACCTGCTTCGTGCTGCCATCGCCGCAGAGAGCAACGACTACCGCCTGGGCGCCAACGAAGCTCCGCCAGCCATTATCTCCGTATTTATTGGAGAATATCTGACCAAGGTGCTGGAGGCAATCGAATCCAGGGTTGAGAACGACCTCAAGGAAGATGCAGAGAACGATCTGAAACTGGACATTCACAAGATGATCCCCGATGTGATGATGGACAACACAGACCGCAACCGCACATCGCCTTTTGCCTTTACCGGCAACAAGTTTGAATTCCGCGCGGTGGGTTCCTCTGCCAACTGTGCCGATGCGATGATGGTCCTCAACACCATCGTGGCCAATCAGCTGAATGATTTTAAAGCCAAGGTGGACAAACACATTGCGGATGGCGAGAAAAAGGATTCTGCCATACTTAAGGAGTTGCGCGCTTGCATCAAGTCCTCCAAAAACATCCTTTTTGAGGGAGACAACTACAGTGATGCCTGGGCCAAAGAAGCAGCCAAAAGAGGCCTGCCCAATATCAAGACCACACCCCTTGCCCTGGATGCATTGGTCACCAAAAAGGCACTCAGCCTGTTTGATTCTCTCAACATCATGTCCAAAAGAGAGCAGGAAGCACGTCACGAGATTTACCTGGAGAAGTATATCAAGAAGGTGGATATCGAGGCCAGCCTGATCAACGAGTTGGTGTTTAACCAAATATTACCGGCTTGTTTGAGGGCACAAACCGATCTGATGACCAACATCAAAACCTGCATTGAGGCAGGCCTTCCCAAAACACAGATGAAAACCCAGCAGCAACTGCTGGCTACTGTGTCCGGACACATCAACGAGGTATATACTTTACTGGAAAAGCTGAACAACGAACGCGAAAAGGCGCACCAGAAAAAAACAACCCGCGAAGTCGCGATCTATTTATGCGACAAGGTGAAACCCTTGTTTCTGGAGATACGCTCTCATGTGGATGATCTCGAATTATACGTGGAGGATAAGTACTGGCCGCTTCCGAAATACCGGGAGATCTTGTTCCACAGATGATCAATCGAGGAAATCTCCGGTTGTCACCAGCTACTTCGGCCGGAAGATTTCCATTTGGATAAAAACAAAAAGGAACCTGCGACGCAGGTTCCTTTTTTGATTTAGGGATATGGCAGGGTCTATCTCTTGCGGAAGTGGTAAAACATGCGACACTGTACCCAACATTCCTGGTTGATCACCAGCGTGGGATCGCCGCAGCGACTGAAACAGAGTTGGTAGATCAGGTCGTCTCCCGGTTGGCCGCCATTGACCTCTGCCAATACAACCGGTTCGCTTTGGTCAGAATCAATCCCATAAAGGGCAGTATTCTGAAAGTCCGGGTTGTCGCTGTTTACTCTGCCCAGGATGATTGCAGAGGAAAAAATCACTGCCAGGATGCCAAACCAGATCCATGCGAAATTTGAAGTTTTCATGATAAAAGTTTTTGTTGGTGAATGAATCATTTTTTAATAAAAAGCTTACATTCATACGGTGCAAAAACTATGAAAAAATTAAGGCTGAGGTGAAAATATTTCTGAAATGGGCCAAATTGCTGAAAAGCACCAAATCCAATTCTATCGCTCTCGTCAGGTTTTCCACTCGGATTCAGGTTCTCATTATTATTATAGAGTGCTAACCGTAGGATTAATCCGTTTCAAGGCACTATTCCCATGGTATTTTCTTTCACACCGATCCTCGCTATGATTCTATTTCTGACATTTATTCCTAAAAAGAGCCACAATCCTAATACTTGCACCTACAGTGTCCGGTTCACTGCATATTTCCCTTAAATTCCGCGCTCACACTATTTTTCACTCTGTTTCTTTTCACCTCACCACAGTCAGATCCCCTTTGATCGTCTGATGGCTTCCGTCCTTAAGCGAGAGCTGTGCCT
>CAYXKO010000056.1:0-10552 GCA_964465435.1 uncultured Saprospiraceae bacterium
CTAAAACCAGTTTCGTAGTATTGCAGGGCAAATGTAAACACAAATCTACATATTATAAATTTTTTTAATACATTAATTATTTTCTATGAACCGACATGAGCGGCTGGAGGCCCTAAGGGCCCGGATGAGGGAGGGGGGCCTTGACGCCCTGATCATCCCCTCCGCGGACCCCCACCAAAGTGAATACCTGCCCGATTACTGGAGTGGAAGGATCTGGTTGACCGGTTTTGACGGATCTGCCGGGACCGCACTGGTGACCGCTCACCATGCCGGACTCTGGACCGATGTGCGATATTTCTTACAGGCTGAAAAACAGCTCAGCGGAGGACCCTTCGTCCTCCATAAACTGATGGTTCAAACCCAGGCGGAATATCTGGACTGGTGCATTGCCAACCTGGCTCCGGGACAAACCGTTGCCTGTGATTTTCTGTGCCTTTCTTTCGGCCAACTGACAGCCTTTGACGAAAAATTAAAAGCTGCGGGACTGGAGCTTAAGGACTGCGGCGACCTGCTTTCTGACATCTGGCCGGACAGGCCGGCCTTGCCATCAAATCCGGTCTATGAGCACGATGTGAAATATACCGGCCTCGACCGCAGGCAAAAAATAGACCTGATCCGTGCCGAAATGAACAGACTCAAGGCGGATCACTTTCTGGTATCTGCCCTGGATGAAGTGGCCTGGCTGCTAAATCTGCGTGGAAGCGACGTACACTGTAATCCTGTCTTTTTGGCTTACGCGCTGATCAGCCCGGATCAGACCAGCCTTTTTATCCACCCCGGAAAAATAAGCGTCGCCTTATCTCAAAGCCTTGAATCAGATGGCATCCGGATCCGTCCCTATGAGGAGGCCGGCGCCTCTGTTGCAGGACTTTCTGGCGGCATGGTTTTAATTGACCCCAACAGTACCAACACCCGCATTGCCCTCAGCATTCCCAATGGGCGCATGATAAGCTCCCCAAGTCCCGTCATGCTGGCAAAGGCAGTAAAGAATCCAACGGAGGCAGGACACATCCGGAAGGCCATGGAAAAAGATGCCGTCGCGCTGGTCAAGGCTTTTATTTGGCTTGAAAAACAACTACAGTCCGGATCAGGACCTTCCGAACACGATGTGGCCCTGAAAATCCGGGAATTTCGTTCCCAACAGGCAGCTTACGTCGGAGAGAGCTTTGATGCCATCATCGGCTATGGGCCCAATGGTGCCATCATTCACTACAGGCCTGATCCCAAGCTATCAGCCACCATCATGCCCGAAGGGGTCCTGCTGCTTGATTCTGGTGGACAGTATCTGGATGGGACGACAGACATTACCCGTACCATTGCCCTTTCCGATGTATCCGAAGAGATCAAAAGAACCTACACTGCGGTGCTCATGGGGCATATAGCATTGAGCCGGGCGGTTTTCCCCAAAGGCACCCGTGGAATCCAGCTGGACGCCTTCGCACGTCAGTACCTTTGGCACAGTTATCTCAACTACGGTCATGGAACCGGTCACGGGGTCGGATTCTTTATGAACGTACACGAGCCTCCACAGGGATTCGTTTCTGCCTGGAACCAAAGAGGCAACACAGAGTTGGTCGCTGGCATGCTGACATCCAACGAACCGGGATTCTACAAAACAGGCTCCTTTGGTATCCGCATAGAAAATCTGGTGATGACCCGTGTGGCCGGCTCCGGAGAATATGGAGACTTTCTCGATTTCGAGACCATGACCCTTTTCCCAATCGATACGACCCTGATACACGAGCCTGCCATGGATAGAGCTTCGGTAGAGTGGCTTAACGAATACCATGCTGAAGTGTACAGACGCGTAAGCCCTTATCTTAATGAAGAGGAAAGAACCTGGCTTGACATCCGGTGCAAACCAATTTGATGAAATTAATTTCTTAATTTTTAATCCGATAAAATGAATTTGACCGCTTTGAAAATCGCAAATCTCGCAGGAGTAATCTTCCTGTTTTTAATTGTAATTTCCTGTAAAGAAAAAGCCAAGGCGCCGCTTCTGAATGAAAATGCATCCGTACCTGACCACAAGATTTATGGCACCAGAATCCTCATTGATACGGTCAACAGCTTACTAAACTGGACAGGTTCAAAACCTACTGGTTCACACTCAGGAACACTGCTATTCAGCAAGGGGGAATTGTTTACTGATATGGAAGGACGACTGCAGGGAGGAAATATATTAATTGATATGAAGAGTCTCCAATGCACCAACATCTCTGATGAGGCGGAAAGGAAAGACCTGGAAGATCATCTCAGGAGCGCCGACTTCTTCAACGTGGATTCATTTCAATATGCCGAATTCTTCATTGATTCCTTTAAAGTAGCTGCAGGCACCAACACGAATACCACCGCTTACGGACAACTCACGATCAAAGGGATTACACAGCCGCTCGAAGTACAGGCACAGGTCAGTCAGGCCGAAAATGTTTACATGATCGAGGTGCCCGAATTTAAAATTGATCGGACCCGCTGGAATATCAACTATAAATCGAAAACCATCTTTCCCAATCTGCTGGACAAGTTTATAGACGATCAAATCGCGATCAATATGAAATTGTTGGGAATGAAACAGTGATTTCGTCTTTCAAAAAACGAAACATTTACTGAATCCATAATTTAATTTGCAATCAAAGAAACGCGAAAGAAATTTGAATCCGATGCTCTAATCAACCATTTCCCTAAATAATGCACAGCTCAAAAAAAATACTAATTACAGGATCCAGCAAGGGAATAGGAAAAGCAATTGCAATAAGGGCTGCAGAGGAAAGACACAGTCTCATTCTGACTGCCAGAAGTGCCGATGAACTTGCTGAACTGAAAAAGGAAATTCAGGATCAGGACCATGCATTGGCTGTCGATGTTTTTGTTTCAGACCTGGGTACCCGAGAAGGCACGCAAAAACTGATCCGGCACATGCAGGACAAGCACAGTGACCTGGATGTATTGATCAACAATGCGGGCGTTTTTATGCCTGGCCTGATCCTGGATGGAAGCGAAGCTGATTTTGAGCAAATGATGGAAGTCAACTTTTATGCTGCCTTTCACCTGACGCGCGGACTTCTGCCTGCCATGATCGGGCGAGAGAAGGGGCACATCATCAACATTTGCTCCATTGCAGGTCAGGACCCCTATCCCAGGGCCGGTCTCTACAGCATCACAAAATTTGCGATGCAGGGATTCAGTCGCTGTCTTCGCGACGAATTAAAAGAGAAAGGGATAAAAGTGACGACAGTATACCCGGGAGCCACCTGGTCGAATTCCTGGGCAGGGGCCGATCTTCCTGAAGCCAGGATCATGCAGGCTTCTGATGTGGCGGAATGCGTAATATCCTCACTCAGACTGAGTGATTCAGCTGTTTTGGAGGAATTAGTCCTCAGACCCCAATTGGGAGACCTGCCATGATGGAACCTTCATTCATCAGACTGGATCCCGTGATTTTGGAACCCGATGAAATGCTGCATCGGGCCATCGAATTTTATACCCGGATGAGCAAAAGAAGAAGCGTGCGCTTTTTCTCAGACCGCGAAATACCGGATGAGCTTCTCGATTGGGCCATCCGCACTGCCGGAACTGCCCCTTCCGGAGCCAACAAACAGCCCTGGACCTTTTGCGTGGTGCGCAATCCTGAGATCAAAAAACGGATCAGGCAAGCGGCCGAAAAGGAGGAATTCGAAAGCTACACCTCGCGCATGACCCAGGAGTGGCTGGAGGACCTGGCCCCATTGGGCACGGATTGGCACAAGGAGTTTCTGGAAACCGCACCTGCGCTCATCGTCGTATTCAGAAAGTCCCACGATATCCTGGATGGGGTAAGAAAGAAAAACTACTATGTACAGGAATCCGTAGGCATCGCCTGTGGATTTTTGCTTGCTGCGCTTCACCAGGCGGGCCTGGCATCCCTCACCCACACACCCAGTCCTATGAACTTTCTTCAGGAAATTCTGGAAAGGCCTGAGAATGAAAAACCCTATTTACTGATACCGGTGGGTTATCCCTCACCGGATGCCATGGTGCCAGATATCAGACGAAAAAGTCTCGAAGAAATCATGATCCGGTACTGATGGCTCCCTTTGATGTACATCCGGTTCACAATTTTACCGGCCACAGGGGTTCTGTCTATGTGCTGTCCGATGCCAGTGAAGAAAATGCCTTCTACAGCAGTGGCAGTGACGGCAACCTCGTCCGGTGGGACCTCGATCATCCGGATCGCGGTCTGGCCATTGCCACCATGGACGATGCCGTCTTCTCCTTGTGCAGGGACCCTTCAACCAATTTCTTTTATGCCGGAACCCAAAAAGGATTAGTGTATCAGATCCGGTCCGGAGAAGAAAGAAATGCAAGAAAAATAGTATTCCACAAAAATTCCGTGCACTCACTCCTGCTGCTGGATCAAATACTCTATACGTTTGCAGCCGACGGCATCATGGCCATCTGGGAGGCCGATACCATGAAACTGATCAAGGCAATCCAGATCAGTCCATACAAAATTCGTTCTGCGATCAAACCCGCCAACCTGTCCTGCATGCTCATCTCAGATGGTGCCGGTCGAATTTTTAGCTACGATATTCCCGGCGGTGAAATAAAACTAATCCTGCAAATTGAGGGAATCCGCTCTGTGTTCAGCATGCTATACATTTCCGACCAAGATCTCCTGTGGATCGGGGGTATGGATGCATTGATCCACAGATACCGACTGGCGGCGGGTGTTCAAAAATCAGAACAGACCCAGGCACACTGGTATACCGTAAACAGCCTGGTGGACCTGGAGCCTTTGCCCATGGTGGCCTCCGCAAGCAGGGACAAAAGCATCCGCATCTGGAACAAGAATGATTTTTCATTGTTAAAAGACATCTCTCCGTCCAAACCGGGAGCTCACAGGCACTCAGTGAATGCCCTGCTCTGGAAAGCAGAACAGCGTCTGTTGCTTTCTGCCTCGGATGACGGCAGCATTAAATCCTGGAAACTTCAACAAAAGAATGATACTGACTGATAAAAAAATTCTGGAAGCAATTGCAAAAGGGGATATCCTGATAGACCCGTTCAATCCATCCTGTCTTGGCACAAACTCCTATGACGTTCACCTGGGCAGCACGCTTGCAGTATATCGCCATCCTGAACTGGATGCAAGGATTCACAACGAGATCGAATATTTCGAAATTCCGGATGAGGGATATGTTCTTCGCCCGGGAACACTATACCTTGGAGTCACGCTTGAATACACAGAAACTCATACCACCGTCCCCTTTCTGGAGGGGAAATCCAGTGTGGGCAGACTAGGCATAGACATACATGCCACGGCAGGTAAGGGGGACGTGGGATTCTGCAATCACTGGACCCTGGAGATCAGCTGTGTGATGCCTGTGAGGATCTATAAGGGCATGCCCATAGGCCAATTGATCTATTTTCAGGTGGACGGCGATATTCAACATCTGTACAACCGAAAACCGGGCGCAAAGTACAATTCACGGTCTGCAAAACCCGTTGAAAGCATGATGTGGAAAAATAAATTCTGATATTAATCTCCTGATTTGGTAATTTTGTCACAAATGCAGGGTGCCACAAGCCAAAAAAGAGATCCATACGGGTTGAAAAAAACAGCAGCCCCGATCCTGCTTTTGATCTACGGCGTATACTGGTTTGCAGCCCAAACCGGAATGTTGCACGATCATGCTCACGGACATGAACATGAGCATGTGCTCCACGACCAAACTGCCGAATCAGATCCTTGTCACAGAAGCATATACCATGGAGACAAAAGCCATGGTTGCAAACACGATGCTCACCTGATCAAGGACAGAAAGTCCTGTGAGCTGTGTGATGCCGTTAGAAATCACCAAGCCTCTCTTGTTGAAATTCCTCAACTCTTTCTTACATCAAGCTTTTATTCAACTCCCATTGCGTTTGAGTTTGAAATATCCGAATTTGATCAACCGATTCCATCCAACAAAGGACCACCTCTCATTTGATCTGAAACATCTTGTTTTTTCCATTTATCAAAAATTCCTTTAACCAGTTTTACTGTAGTAAAGGACGGATCATTTATTCATTATAACATTTCTTTACATCAATTAAAAAATTCAGTATGAAAAACTATTCATATCTTAAAATATTTCTTTTGCCTGCGGCAATTTTATTCCTGTTGTTCCAAACCGCCTGCCGCGATGATCATCATCACAACGAAGGCGAACTCATTACCACCTTGCAGTATACCCTCATTGATACCATACGAAAAGACACTGTGATTTTTACTTTCCGCGATCTGGATGGCGAAGGGGGTGTTGAACCTGTTCGTCAGGTGGCAGGTGTATTAAAGTCCAGCACCGGCTATCTCGGTGAAATAAGGATATTGAATGAATCTGTAAATCCTCCGGAAAATATTGGAGAAGAGGTGGCAGAGGAAGATCTGGACCATCAGTTATTCTACTTGGTGTCAGGAACATTGAATATGCAAGTATTTTACTATGACAAAGATTCTAAAAACCGCCCTCTGGGTTTGAAAACTCAATTGTTGACCGGAGCGGCATCCAGAGGAAATCTCCGCATCATTCTGCGGCACAATCCGGATAAAAATGCCCCGGATGTAAATCTTGGAAATCCCGCCAATGCCGGTGGCGAGACGGATATCGATGTTACTTTTGAGGACATACCAATCCTTTGATCTTTGTACAGATACTTGTTAATTATTGCATTGCTGTTGCCTTCACTCATTTCGGGGGCACAGTCCTGTAATGTCACCTTAAGCGGACGGATCTCCGATCCGCACGACGATCTGGGATTACAGTACGGACAAGTATATATAGAAGAAACCGGTGCATATCGGAAAACCGACAGCGCCGGTTTTTTCAGTTTTGAAAAACTGTGCCCGGGATGGTACCATTTACACATCAGTCACCCCGGATGTGTCAGTTCCCGTCTGTTTTTGAGACTGGACAAACGCGATACCAGCCTGGCAGTTCTGCTGGAACACCATGCCCATCTATTGCAAACGGTACATGTGCATGGGGTCAGGGCCGGCCATGAAAGTTCCACTCAAAACTCCCTGCGCATCCACGAATTGACCAACCTGACCGCCAAACCTCTTGGCATCCTCCTGGAGGAATTTAACGGAGTGAATTCGATCAAAAACGGGGCCAACATCACCAAGCCGGTGATACATGGCATGAGCGGAAACCGAATCGGCATACTTGCTCAGGGAGTCCAACTGGCAAGCCAGCAGTGGGGTGCAGATCACGCACCGGAAATAGATCCCTACGGATCGCAAATCATCACCGTCATCAGGGGTGCAGACGCTGTGGCATATGGTGGCAATCAACTGGGAGGACTAATCCTGCTGGACCAGGAAAAAATAAACCACGATCCCCATCTGCATGGAAGTCAGGTTGTATCCTTTCAGAGCAATGGAAGAATTATGTCCTGGAACTCCCGCATTGAAAAATCATCCAGGCACTTTGACTGGAGGGCAAGCCTTTCTACCAAAATCGGCGGAGACCTCAAAAGCCCTTCCTACTTCTTAAGCAACACGGGCCTGAGGGAGTATTCCGGAAACCTGTACCTGTACCGGGAAAAAGGAAACTCCATGATTTTTAAGAACTTTCTGAGCATATACCACGCACAATTGGGAGTTCTGAGGGGTTCGCATATTGGCAACCTGACTGACTTACAGGACGCCATTGGAAGAAGTGTTCCGTTTTTTACAAAACCGGATTTCAGTTACCAGATCGAATCCCCTTCACAGGTCGTCACCCATATACTAAATAAATTCACGCGCCAGCGACAAACCGAAAGCAGTTTTGCCGAACTGAACCTATCCGCTCAGCTCAACCGGAGGCAGGAGTTCGATGTGCGCAGAGTGCGCTTCAGGGACGCACCCGCGTTGGACCTGCTTTTGCAATCCTGGGCGGCGGAATACAAATACAAAAGGACCTTAGATAAACTGGAATGGCAGGCCGGGACCCAAATGAAGATGAATTACAACTACAATGTTCCGGGCAGCTCTTCCTTTCCCCTGATCCCTGATTACATCCTAATGAACCCTGCTGTCTTCGGGCAATTTAAAAAAAACATAGGCGCATGGAATTACGAGGCCGGCACCCGGTATGAAATCAACTACTTCTCGGTCAACCTGGTTTCCAGAAACGCGATGGATCCTTCCAGGACCAAACATCATTTGTTCCATGTATTCAATGGCGTGTTGGGTGCCCTGGTCAATCCCGCCAAGGGCTGGAGCATGAAGATCCAGTCGGGTTTGGCGGCGCGGTCGCCTGAGATCAACGAACTATACAGCAGCGGCCTGCATCAGTCAGTGGCAGGAATCGAAGAAGGCAATGATCAATTAAATCCCGAATACTCCCTTAAGACCATTTACACCAATTCGCTCAATCCCCATGAATCCTGGACCTTCGAGATTACACCTTACTTCCAGTATATACGAAATTACATTTATCTGGAGCCGCAAAAAACATACAGGCTCACCATACGCGGAGCCTTTCCTGTTTTTGCCTACCGGCAGACCGATGTGATGGTCTATGGACTGGATGTATCCAACAGGCTGGAGTTTGGACACGACTGGCATTGGGTATCTAGAATGTCCTACGTCAACATTGTGAGAGATGACGACGGCAGTACCCTGGTCGGAACTCCGGCTCCCCAGATTTTCAACAGCATTAGTTACAACCTGCCCGCCATCAGCAAACACACTCATTCCAAAATCAGCATAAACAGCCGGTACGTATTCCAAAGAAAGAACGTCGCAGATTCAACCGATTTTCTGGACCCTCCTCCTGCCTATTTTCTGTTGGGTGCTGAATTACAAACCGACTTCAAGCTTTTCAAAAAGAGATTTCAGTTTATCCTGCGCGGGGAAAACCTGCTGGACAAAAAGTATCGCGAATACCTGAACAGGCTAAGGTATTTTGCTGATGAAACCGGGACCAATATTGGGATCGTTTTCAAAATGGATATTTGATGCAGCAACCACCCATTTGAGAAAACCAGTGCCGCCCCTTAATCATCGAATTTGCAACCATTGTGTTTTTATCAATGCATAATCAACTGAATTTAAATTATTAAAATCGCCTATAAAACAAGCACCCCCGGACTCATTCCCAAAAGCTCCACCGAGGACCGGTTTCGACAGGCAAATATTTGCCTGACAATCGCCCAATCGACCAGAATTTTGACTTGAATTTTTCAATTCTGTCTATCTTCGGCACAAAATATTTGAGCTTATGAAGAGCGGACTTTTGATCACTGAATTTCAGACTCCCGGGATCCGGGTCAAAACGGCCGAGATCAATGGCAAAAAATACGAGATCCGGGATGGCGAAACCATTCTCTCCTTCGTGAAAAGGCATTTCGGAAAGGATTATATACCTACCCTTTGCGACGCTCCCAATCTGGAAGCATTTGGCTCATGCCGGGTGTGCAGCGTGGAGGTTGGCCGTCCCGGAAACGGTGCTTTGCGCACAGTGGCTTCCTGCCATACTCCGGTGGAGGAAAACATGATCATCATCACCGAAAGTGATTCCATTCAGAATCTACGCAAGAATATCATTGAGCTCGTCCTCACGGATCATCCCCTGGACTGCCTGACCTGCGAAGTGAATGGCAACTGTGAGCTGCAGGACACTGCGGCCCGCGTCGGGATCCGAAAGGTACGTTATCCGGAAGGCAAAAACCACCTCGATCGGGAGAAGGACCTGAGTCATCCTTATATGACCTCGGACCTTTCCAAATGCATCATGTGCTACCGCTGTGTCCGGGCCTGTGACGAGGTTCAGGGACAACTTGTACTCAGCGTGATGGGACGTGGTTTTGACAGCCAGATTATCAAAGGCTCCAACCAGAGTTTTTTCGATTCTGATTGCGTCAGCTGCGGAGCCTGTGCACAAGCCTGTCCAACCTCTGCCATATCGGATGTCTTCCAATCCAAGGCGCTGGTGGGTCAGGAAAAGGTTCGGACCGTATGTACCTATTGTGGCGTAGGCTGCAATCTGGAGGTAAGTGTCAAAAGTGGGGAGATCCTCAGTATACAGGCCCCTTACAACGCAGAAGTAAACAAGGGCCATACCTGTCTCAAGGGCCGTTTTGCCTTCCGCTTCTACAAACATCCCGAACGTATCAAACAACCGATGATACGAAAGAATGGCAACCTCGAGGCCGTCAGCTGGGATGAGGCCTACGATTTCATTGCCGCCAAACTCAAGGAGATAAAAGCCAAATACGGCCCGGATGCCATTGGCGGTATTTCTTCTGCCAGGTGTACCAACGAGGAAAACTACCTGATGCAGAAGTTCATTCGCGTGGTCATCGGCACCAACAATATTGACGGATGTGCACGTGTTTGCCATTCTCCCACGGCATTGGGCTTACAGAGGACCTTTGGCACCGGTGCTGCAACCAATTCCATCGAGGACATTAAGCTGGCCGATGCCATCATGATCATCGGTGCCAATCCTACCGACGGGCACCCGGTGACCGGAGCAAAGCTCAAGCAACACGCGATGAAGGGCAAAACGACGATCGTCATCGATCCCCGACGCACCGAAAT
>CAYXKO010000057.1:0-10404 GCA_964465435.1 uncultured Saprospiraceae bacterium
CAGCCAACAGCCAACAGCCAACAGCCAACAGCCAACAGCCAACAGCCAACAGCCAACAGCCATTGTCATTGTCATGGTCGTTTTTGGAAGACTCCTCCATGCGCTTACGCGTTCCTTCACTTATCGCGGTGTCCCGCGATACCCTGCCTTTGGCAGGGCTCGTTCAGTCACCAACAGCCAACAGCCAACAGCAAACCCACTCCCCCGAGGGGAGGGGCAAGCAGTCAACTATTTCCACAAGCTTAACTTTAAAGATTTATTAGTCAATGATCATCTGCAATTTAGTTATTTAAGATGTCTTAGATTAAAAATACTACTCCTGATGGGGTTTATGCACTTAGTGTTTGGGAATAATATGGTGAAAGCAGTGGATGATCCTGATTGTTCATTTTTAATTACGAAATCCCTTTGTAGTGGAAGTGTATATCAATTATGTGTCGAAGCTATAAGTCAAACTCAAGATACGTATACCTGGACAATAACAGCCACTGGTTTAACACCACCAATTGCTTCAACTCAACAGAAATTATGTGTTAATATCTCGCTTGCTGCCAATACCCAATTAACAATTACTCTCATTACTACATTAGGAGAAACATCAGACACATGTGTAAAACAACTGAGGGTAAACAACTGCAGCGATCCGGATTATTGTGAGATCTTAGATCCTTCCCATTCAATTGACAGTTGTATAAATTTAAATGTTGCAATTACAAATCCAACTCCATTAAATTACACCTGGAATTTTGGTGACAATACACCAGCCATTGTTTCAAATGCAAATAGTATGGCTCATGAATATAAAAGTCCAGGGGTATATCAAGTTTGTATTACCAATACTAGTCCATTTACAGGTTACTATTTTTCTTGTTGTTTTAATGTAGTCATTGATCCATGTGATTGTTTTGAATTTAATTGGAGCCAATGTTCTTCACAAGCACGAGAGGAATGTTGTTTTGAATTTACAGTTAGTACTATTTACGAAATAGATAGTATAGTATGGGATTTTGGTGATGGAAGAGGTATAAAAGTTGATTATGACACCATAATACAACGGGATTTTATAGGCAGTGGTCCGTATTGGGTTTGTGCAAAATTTTATATTGATAGCACCCACTTTACTTGCTGTGACAGTGTCTTTTTGCCTCCCTGCGAGTGTTGCACGAGCGCAGCCTTCTCTTTTACAGAATTAGAAGGTAATGAGCAATACCCTCCTTCGTGTATGAAAAACAAATACCGAGTTGATCCCACTTGTGATTCTTCAGGGATGACACTGCATAGGTGGGAATTTAGTGATGGATCTGTTTATACTGGGAGATATCCCGACCATGTGCCCCCCGATCATTTTTTTACTAACTTTATCACTGAGGATGGAGAGATCTGTGTGACTCATAAGGTCTATTGCGATACACTTCTTATGGATGAAGTTACGCATTGTAAAATTATACATGAAGGAGCATACCTGGGTCTCCCATTTGGTACATTAAGAATGAGCGACTACCTTACCAATCAACAGAAAACGGTCTATCAGTTTATTTTGGACTATATGAATCATTCTACTGCTCCCCTTCTCATTGAAGGTAATTTGATAGTAGATATCAATGTAAGTTTTGGTGCAGGAACGTGGAATTTGGCGGAAGGATCTCTAATTACCGTCAATCAAGGTAAAAATTTTCACTTGAATGGAACGGTATTACAAACAGCTGCAAGGCTTGGGATTCCTTTCATTGGTTGTTGTAGATGGCAGGGTATCGAGGCCTACCAACAATCATCTTTAGAATGGACTGCGGCTGAAATTTGGGATGCATACAAAGCTTTGTACCTGCGTGGTGCAACAGGATCTACCAGAGGCGCGAAAATAAAGATGATTTCCTGCCGGTTTGAGGAAAATATTGATGGAATACACTTTGAACAATTTCATCGTATGAAAATAGAAGCTTTTCACGATAACTATATGAGAGGTTGTTGGTTAATCAACTGTGGGGAATTGAAATGCGGATGTGGAGATGGCACGGCCATTATTGTGGATCGCAATGATCATTTACAGTGGATGCCAAGTACAGGATCTGTCAATGAAATTGAAAATTTTAATACCGCCTTCAAGGTAACCAATGCCTCAGCCAGATTACGCAATTTTGATGTACACGACATCAAGTATATCGGAATCGATTACATTAAGGATAACTCCCTTAAAAGGGATCTGAATATAGACTCTATCAAGTTTGAACATGTACCTATAGCGGTACATGATAAAATAAGTGGGGGTGCATCTCATACCCTGACTGCAGTGGCCAGTGATCCTCTGTCCAGTATCTGGACCAATAACGTGCATAAAGCATTTGATATAAATGCAAGCCGAACAAAAATATTTGCAAACATTGAACATGTTCATCTGCACACCGACAATGGACCGGAGAATTTTGGAGTCAAGGTACATCTTTCAGGTACCCTGAATAATGAGGTATATATTGCAAATAATGAGATTCAGACCAATGGGGGTGATCATACCATAGGGGTAAGCTTAACTGCAGATGCAGAAGGACCACAATCGGGATTCATCACCCACAATCGTATCTTAAACAACGCCACAAACAATGGTGCCGGGATATTCGTTTACAACTGGCAAGATACCCGAATCCAAAATGACACCATCACTAGCAACAATCCAAAACCAGGGATTGATATTTCTCACAGCCGTCAAAGTGTGATCACTTGCAATCGGGTCCTTGAAGGTGGTAATGGTCTTTTGCTTGTGGACAATCCAGAGACGACTATCAGTGATAATCTTTTTTATGACAACTCCAATCATTGCATAGAAACGCATGGAAATTGTAAAGGAGGTCAAGGTAGTTTAATTCGTCGCAATAATTTTAATCTCAGTTCATCCAATAGTAACTATTATTATCCTCTTGCCATTACTGGTCCTCAAACGCATTCTCAATACAATTCCTGGATAGCACAAAACAATAATACAAATCAGAATGGGGAAATAAAACATGAGTCATTTAATATACCGTCAATTTTAGATGATTGCAAATTTCTTGCGCCTTCAGGTAGTTCGCCAGGGTCACAGCATCATCCTTATAGAACTAATGGCATGATTGTAGCTAGCGGACCAACAATGAGCTCACAGACTATTGTCTGCAATGCTGGACCTGTAATGCTGCAATCTGATACTTCATCAGCCTATGGGTATGCGGCGATATTAGCAGACAGTGCTGGTTTGGATAGCATACCGGATGCACTCAGAACAGCATTGTTTCAATCCATTTATGCCGAAATTTTACAATATCCACATTGGACTAGTCTATCAGATACATTGTCAGATTTTTACGATGCATTGGAAAATGAATATATAGGTGAAAGTTCTGTGCTTTATTCTGATATTAACTCATACCTTTTAGAGATTGAAGTGCAACAGCTAGTATTTGATTCTTTGGATGTTTTGCATTCTGGTGTAGTCGATTCCATGATCATTGTTGAAGAATTAATTGAAGTAGAAACGGATTTAAACACATTGGCTTTATATGAAATTCTATTGGATTCTCTCCAGACTCAATTGACAGATCTGGAAGAAGCAATAATTAGTTATCGTTACTTATGTGATAGTTTGAATGCAGAAGCCATTGAAGCATTAGAGGTTTCTAACAATGCCTTGGATCCGCAAAATGACGCAGAGGAATACGATCAATGGGTGACTGAACAAAGACTGAAGTTACTGAACGGGACAGCTCTTGATTCCACTGCTTTGGCAGAATTGAGGGTTCTGGCAGCAATGTGTAGGGATAGTGCTGGAATTGCTGTCAATAATTCTCGAGGATTTACTTTAGCCTTGATAGACAAGTACATTCCCTTATTCAAGTGTGAAGAAGAAGAATTTGGAGGAGAACAGCTTGGACTTAAACAATTTATTCCTGCGCGAATACATCCAAATCCATCTACAGGGATTGTTTTGATTGATAGTGATATAATTGCTGAAATTATTCAAAATGTGAGGATCTCCGATCTTTATGGTCGCCATCAGATTCACCGTCCGATTTTAATTAAACATGGATATGTAGGTTTAGATTTCTCTTCAATGTCAACAGGAATTTATATCGTTGAATTGCTTGATGGGAAAGGAAAAACCCTTTCTGCACAGCGCTTAATAATTCACAAATAAATTTTTATGACCCACCCAACAACTTATTACTTGGGTGGGTCATTTTTTTACATACTATAAAATTTAATCATGAGATTACTTATTATTACTCTCTTGTATTCATTCACTTTTATTCATGCACAAATCCCTAAGTTTGACTGGATTATTCCCGAAGGGTATAAAAGTAATATAGGATATTTTCAGCTGACTACAGATGTAAATTCTAATACAATTGTTTCAATAGAATATTTACTTTCACCATTTGAGGTGTGTAATGAATCCCACAATTTAAATACAGAGCAGACCGCAGTCATTTTTTTAATTAAGTATGATCCACAAGGGCATTGTGTTTGGATGCATCAGTTAACTGATAATGTAACTGGTGTCATTGATGCTGGATTATTTTTATCTACCGATTTACAAGGAAATATATTGATAGCTGGTGCTCATCGGGGTAAAGTTTGGCTAGACTCAGAGAATTATATACAATCACCAGACGGAGTTGGTGAAGGGTTTGTCTCTAAATTAGATCCAAATGGAAAACTAATTTGGTACAGATTAATAAAAAACGAAAATGGTAAATTTGGCAATGTCAGCGCAATTGGGGTAACATGTGATTTTGAAGGAAATACTTACCTTTCAACTTGGCATTCCAATGGTCACTTATTTCTTGACAGTATACTTATAGAATACCGATCTAACGAAGGAGGTTTTAAAACCACACTTCTAAAATTGAACACTGAAGGAAATCTGTTATGGTATAAAAAATTTGAAGCTAATAGCAGTATTTTCCAAAATATCAAAGTTAACAGTTTACAACAGGTTGTTGTTGTTGGTTCCTTTTATGGTCGGGAATTATGGGTTGATCAATCTGTACTTTTAAATCGTGATACTTTTCAGCCTGATATTACTCATGATGCGGTTCTACTTGTACTAAATGAGGATGGAAATGTGGAGTATTTGCATTCCATAGGTGGACTTGGAACAGAATATATCTATCAATTGGAAATAGACAAGAATAATAATATTTTCTTAGGCGGTTCTACTGGAAGCAAAGAATTTGAAATATTATCTAAAAAGATTTTCCGCCTTTCTTCAAGTAGATCAGGAATAAATTTCATAGCAAAAATTAAACCTGACTATCAATTGGAATGGCTTTATGAAGATCATGTTTTAGATTGGTATGGTATGTCATATTTTATTTTAAATAATAGTCAGGATCTTTGGACATGCTGGAACCTTAATAAAGACAGCATTTATATCAACAACACACCTTTCGTCAGCCCTGGAAGTTCTTCACCTGATTTAATTTACATTCGTTTTACAAATCAAGGCAGTATTGATAAGGTCTTCCAACTCAATGGGAAAGGAAGAGAGGGAGCCATAGGTATTGGTCATTGCGGCCTTCATCCCGATGGAGGCTTGGTAATTAGTGGTAAGTTTACCTCAGACACTCTGTATTTCGGAGACTATGCATTACCTAAAGTTGCTAGAAAACAAATTGGAGACCAATACACATCTTCGGCTTTCATAGCACGCATCTCCCCGGATTGTATGGTGGAATCGAAAGATCAGAGAAACCATGAGTCTAACTTAATTTATATCCACCCCAACCCCGCCAGAGATTTACTCCAGATACGGTTTGATGAAGATCTGAGTGCCGATGGCAGAGTCGAGATATTGACAACTACTGGCACTCTAATGAAATCAATAAATATCGGTAAAGGATCGACTTCTACTAGTGTTGATGTGCGCGACTGGCCTGCGGGAGTTTATTTTGTGAGGTGTCGAGATACTGATGGAAGGAGTAGTGTGGATCGGGTGGTGGTAGAGTGAGGGCGAGCGGAGTGCCAAAGCTTGCGCCCGAGCTTATGGCAAAATATTATTTTCAGCACTTAATTCGCCATTCGCCATATGCCATTTGCCATATGCCATGAGCTATATGCCATGAGCTATATGCCATGAGCATCCCCTATGGCGAATGGCAAGTGGTCTATGGCATAAAGCATAAGCCCAAGCTTCCCAAAAAAAATTAATATTTCTTTAATGCCCGGTCTTTGGGATCTGCATCGGTCTGTGTACTTTTGTTATTCCTGATTCGTTTAGAGAAAATTCCTTTACAAACACAGATTAACCGTTCAGATATGAATCGCGCAAAATTTCTGGAATCCATGCTCCCGCATCGCGCGGCAGCCCCGGCCGCTCCTTTGGGCGGACTGGAACCCTACACCGGTCCCTGGACCAGGCGGGAGGCGATCCACCTTTTAAGGAGGGCTACCTTCGGCGTGCGGCCTGCAGACATACCCGGCATCGTCAGCATGGGCATGAACAACGCGGTGAACAGCCTGCTGGACAACAGCGCGGACCCCCTTCCTGCCCCGCCGCTCAACGTGTACAGCACGGCCCAGGAGCCCGATCCCACCACGCCCTTTGGCCAGACCTGGGTAAATAGTCCCGTAGTGGCCCAGATCCCTCCCCAATATTACATTGCCCGTACCAACAGCCTGAAGGCCTGGTGGGCAGGCAACATCATCCATCAGAAACTGACCCTGACCGAAAAGATGACCCTCTTCTGGTTCAACCATTTCCCGGTCGAGGCGGATACGGTCATTCTGGCCCAGGTCACCTACGATTACTACAAGCTTATGCGGGCCAACGCGCTGGGCAATTTTAAAAACCTGGTCAAACTGGTGTCTGTGCATCCGGGCATGTTGTTTTACCTCAACGGTCAGTACAACAGCAAGAATGCACCGGATGAAAATTACGCACGGGAATTGCAGGAACTCTTTACGGTGGGGAAAGGTCCGGATGCAAAATGGACCGAAGATGACGTAAAGGCCGCGGCCCGCATCCTGACCGGATTCCGGATCAACCCGCTGACCAATCCCGTCAGTTATTATTTTGACTTCAACCAGCACGACCTGGGCGTAAAGCGCTTTTCATCTTTTTACGGCAATAAGTCCATCACCGGAAAATTCGGGCCGGCCGGAGAACAGGAGCTGGATGAGCTGATCACTATGCTCACCGATCACATCGAGACCGCCCGTCACCTGGTGCGCAAGCTGTATCAGTTTTTTGTGTATTACGAGATCACTCCGGAAGCAGAGTCTCAGGTGATCCGACCCCTCGCGGATCAGTTCAAATCCTCCGGTTACGACATCAAAAAAACCCTGGAGACCCTGTTCAAGTCCGCTCATTTTTACGATATGCTCAATGTGGGATGCGTCATCAAGTCACCCCTGGATTTCAATGCAGGCATCTGCCGGGAATTCTCAGTGGCTTTTCCTCCTCCGGCACAGGCGCAGAATTTGTACTATGCCTGGGGCATCATCACCATCGCTGCCGCCTATCAGGGACTGAACCTGGCCGATCCGCCCCTGGTCTCCGGATGGCAGGCCTGGTACCAGTCGCCGCAATACCACGAGATCTGGATCAATGCCGATACGCTGGCCAACCGCAACAGCACGGTGGAGGCCCTCTGCAGCAGCAAGGGACTTGAATACCTGGGCACAAGCCTCAGGCTGGATCCCATCCACTTTGCATCGGCTCTGCCCGAACCGGAAAATGCGGAGCAGCTGGTGCGGGATTCGGTGGCCATTCTTTACAACTACGGCATATCCGACACCGCGGTCAATTTTCTGAAATCCAATCTGGTCGCCGGCCTGCCAAACGACAGCTACTGGACGGACATCTGGTTTGAGTACAAGGCCAACCCGGCCGATCCCGCGCTCAAAAATACGGTCAACATCCGCCTCAACGCACTATACAAGGAAATTCTCAGCCAGGCTGAATATCATCTCTCCTAAACCTCAAATCGGAAAACATGAAACGTCGCAAATTTATACGCACGGCTGCCACCGCAGGTGTGGCTGTTCCGGCCCTGATCAACGGACTTCCCCTACAGGCACACAGCACCAATTCCTGGCTGCACAGCATGCTGAATCCCACCGTGGACACCGATCACGTACTGGTGCTGATCTATGAGAACGGCGGCAATGACGGCTTGAACACCGTCATTCCCCTGGATCAATATTCCAGACTGACAGCCGCAAGAGGAAACGTGGTCCTGCCGGAAAATACCGTACTCTCCCTGAACGGCGTGAACGGCACCGGATTGCATCCGTCCATGGCCGGGATGAGGACTCTGTTTAACGAAGGAAAACTCAGCATCGTCCAGAATGTGGGCTACCCGGACCCGAATTTTTCCCATTTTCGCTCCACCGACATCTGGACCAGCACTAGCAACTCCAACGAATACCTCGATTCAGGCTGGCTGGGACGTTATCTGCAGGAGGAGTTTCCGGGCTTCCCGCTCGATTACCCCAATGCAGCCAATCCGGATCCCCTGGCGGTCCAGGTAGGCGGCAACCTGCCCCTTTTGTTCATGGGCCCCAATGCCCAGATGTCTATGAACGTGTCCAATCCCGATATATTCGGTGCCTGGCCTGCCAAGATCGACGACCCGGTGCCCAATACGCCCCTGGGCAAGGAGTTGAACTACATCAGGACCATAGCCCGCCAGTCCAAGTCCTTTGCGGATGCCCTGGTGACGGGCTTTCTGAAGGGAACCAACGCAGCCAATTATCCCACCGGCAATTACCTGGCGGATACGCTCAAGGTGATCGCACGACTCATCAAGGGAGGCTTGAAAACCAGACTCTACCTGGTCGAGATCGGTGGCTTTGATACCCACTCCGAGCAGGTGGATGAAAACAACCACACCCTGGGAGCACACGCCAATCTGCTCCGGCTCCTGTCCGATGCCGTGTTTGCATTCCAAAGGGATCTCGAGGCGATGAACCTGTCCCAAAGGGTATTGGGCATGACCTTCTCCGAGTTTGGAAGAAGGGTGAAATCCAATGACAGCGTGGGCACGGATCACGGCGCCGCAGCGCCCCTGTTTTTGTTTGGATCCAAGGTGCAGGGCGGCGTGATCGGACCCAATCCGCAAATCCCGGCCAATGCCACGGTCAACGACAATCTGCCCATGCAATACGACTTCAGATCCGTGTACTCGTCGGTGCTCAGGGATTGGTTCTGTGTCAAGGACGATTCCCTCCGCAGGATCATGTTGCGCGATTTTCAATCCCTGCCCCTCGTCAAAAATGAGTGCAGCACCACCTCGGTGGAAGATCACAACAGGCTCGAGTCAGAACTGACGATCCAGGCTCATCCCAACCCTATGGTCGAGCAGGCCGCGGTTTCGGTGACCGTTCCTGCCAGGGCACAAACCTCGATCCAGCTGATCGATCCCATGGGTCGCGCCGTGCGGAATGTTTATTCCGGTCAACTCGAAGCAGGTACGCATGTGTTCAGATTGGAAAACGAACATTATCCGGCGGGCAATTACTATTTGAGATTGCAGCATGCCAATGGTCAGAAGACCCTGCCGCTGATCATTGCGAGATAGCGCTTGACTTTTCAGAGGATTTTCTTCAGCTGGTAGGTGTTGCCGTAGAAGCGGTAAAAATTGTGTTCTACGCGCATGCTGCTGTCGCTGATTTCCCTGATCTCAAAATACAGGTAATTTTGATTGAACCCTGCGGTCGCATATCCGCCGCTGTGGCTTAGGTCGATCGCAATATTCCCGAGACTGTCAAGAGTCCAGCTGCCATACAGGCTGTCTGAAATCAAAAATGAATCCCGAGGATGAAAACCCAGGATCTCATCACCCGAAAACACCGTCCTGTCCTCGATATGTCCCATCCAGGGGTTGGTCAGCCTCGCCGGTTTTTCAGAAAAGACCCAGTCGCCGGTGATCTTCATTTTTAAGTCCGGTGCCGGCTCCTCCTGTCGGCAACTGAGAAAAGTCAGGAAGGTTAAAAGGACTTTGACAGAATGGATCTTCATCGGTAACTAACTTAGTTTGTACAATAAACCAAGACCAATGAGATAGACCAGAAGGATCATCAGAGTATCCCAGTCCATGAGAAATCCCTTGACCTTGTTTTTATAGTTGATGCCAATAATGGTAATAGCTGACATCATGATGGTGCAAAGTGCCGGTATCATCAATGTGTCGGATGCGGATTTAAGGATGGGCCCCAAAGGATAAAAGATATCGTCCAGAAAGAGAATAAACATATTGAAAATATTGCTGCCCAGCAAATTGCCCACCGCCATATCCACTGCGCCCATTCTTACTGATGCGATGGAAACGGCAATTTCCGGCAGGGAGGTGGAGACGGCCAGCATCAGGGTGCCCACGTGGCCGGGCTGCAAGGGCACCTGGTCGACGGTGATGAGGGCCATGCGCTTCAACC